>JANPGL010000454.1:0-13920 GCA_031423915.1 Actinomycetes bacterium
GAGTCTAAAGCCGCACCGCCCGCAGAGGTGGTATCCGCCAACCAAGAACGATCGGGTCTGACGTCCGCGGGGTGGGTGCGAATGGACGGCAGCGACTCGCTCCCATGTGGCGCGGTCGAGGATCGGTTCCCAAGATGCGCCACCGATTGCCGCACCGCCGGACGGTCGGAGTCCTGCAAGCCGTGGCGAGCGAAGCATGTCGACCAGTGCCTTGGGACGCCATGGTCCGCCCTTGACGGTGGGCACGCCACGGTGGCTCAAGTCGAGCGCGATGGAGCGGACCGAGGCTCCCGCCAGCACCCGTGCGGCCGCGTCGAGGATGACCTCTGCCTCCTCCGGAACGACGACGAGCCGGCCCGGCTCACCTCTCACTCGAGCGTACCCATAGGGCCGAGTACCACCATGGGCAAGACCCGCCCGAGCTGACTGCAGGTGCTTGGCCTTGACCCGTTCGCCCTTCAGCTCTGACTCATAGCGCGCCGTAGCTCCGAGCAGACGGGCGACCATGCGCCCACTGGCACCCGACAGATCCAGGTCGCCTGCTCGGACGGTGGCGACAGCGGTGTTGTGACGCTCGACAAGATCGATGAACCCCTCCAGCTCCGCTGGCCGACGATGAAGCCGATCGGCGTGCCAGACCACGATGGCATCGAAAGTGCCGCTCTCAACACCGGCCAGCATGCACTGGTAGGCGGGTCGGGCTTTGCCCGAGAACGCCGAGACGTCGTTGTCGACGAAGACGTCGACAAGCTCCCAGCCGAGGCGTTCGACGAGTTCACGGCACTCGGACTCCTGGCGGTCGACACCGAGTCCGGACCCGGTCCGGTCCTGTGATATCCGGCAGTAGATCGCAGCTTGCCGGCTGGGCTGGACGCGAGCTGTGGAACTGGCGGAAAGCGATCGGGAAGCCACATGACCAGGCTAGTGCCAGAGGTCGTGGAATTATAGTGTGGTCTTGCCCGCCGACGTGGCGCCGCTCACGAGCAGGTTGCGACGCTCATCGACGATGCGGCGCAGCAGCGCCACGAGCTCGGGCGGGCCGAAGGCATCGAGCGGCACGCCGCCCGTGCGGAAGCGACGGATGGCGATGCTGGCACCGTCGGCCGCCACGGGAGGCAGGACGACGTGGAGGCGCGAGCCGTCGGCCAGTCGGGCGTCGGCCACCGGCGAGAGGCGGTCGGCGCGCACGCCGAGCGGCGCCAGCATGCGTTCGACGAGCTGCTCGGCCTCGCCCTCGGCCAGCGTCCACGGGGCGCGCGCCAGCCGACCGGCTCGCTCCACCCACACCTCACGGCCGGCGTTGACCAGCACCTCGGTGACCGCCGGGTCGCCGAGCAGCGGCTCCAGCGCGCCGAGCCCGCGGACGCGCGCCACGACGCGCTCGACCACGTGGCGCCGCTCGTCGCCCTCGAGGAGCGGAGCGCGTTCGGCCACCTCGCGCGCGGCGGCCGCGAGGGGGTCGTCGAGCCCGACGGCGACGGCGCGGTGGACGTCGGCGGCCAACCGGGCCAGCACGTCGGGCGCGCTCATGCGGCCCGCCGCAGGCCGCGCACGAGCGAGCGGGGCAAGCGCGACACGAGCAACCCGGCATCGACGGCGCGGGCCACGTCGGGCGAGAGATCGATGCACGCCACGACCGGTACCCCGAGCACATCTTCCACGTCGTGCCGGCCGAGCGCCCGCCCGGGCTCGCGCACGAGCACCACGCCCGACGGGCGCAGCGGTGCGGCCACGGCACGCCGGAGCGCCAGATAGCACGAACGGATCACGAGCAGCGAGCACGTCGCCCGCGCCACCGCGTCGTGCAGCTCGGGTCGCAGGAGCCCGGCGTCGACCACCACGGGCCTGCGTTCGCTGGCGAGCGCGTCGATCAGCGACGCGACGCGCCCGGGCCGCCACACGTCGGGAGGGCCCGCGCCGGTCGGCAAGAGGTCGACGCCCGCGGTGCCCTCGCGCACGAGTCGACCCAACGCCTGCGGGCCGGCCGTGGGCGCGGCCAACCAATCCCACGCACCCTGACCCGGTGGGTCGGGCAGACCGAGCACGGCCGGCGCGTCGCCGGCGAGATCGACGAGCAACGCAGAGCCGTGACGCTCGGCGAGGAGCAGCGCCAGCGCGGCGGCGACGACCGTGGTTCCCGAGCCGCCTTTGGGCGACCAGCACACCGTGACCATGGGGCCTCCCCCGGGTTCGACCCGCCGTGGCGGGGACACCGAGCGAGCCGGAGCTCGCGATCAAGGAAGCGATCGAACGGTACCCGCGGGCGGCAGCGTCGGCAAGGGGTCGCTGCGGCGACCGCGGCGAAGACCCCGCCGTTTCGGCGGTTGCTCTGAGCGGTGTCCAAGGCGACGGCGTTGGAATGTCCTCATCGGCGGTGCGATCCCCCACACCGCAGTGCTCACATCGAGCCACACACAAGGAGCCTTTCCATGCGCAAGTCCATCGCCGCCGGAACCCTCGCCCTCGCTTCGCTCGCGGGTATCGGTGCAGGCGTCACGCTCAGCTTCCCCGGCATCTCCAATGCGGCCAGCACGGTCACGACCACCGACTCGTCGACGACCGATCCGAGCACGACGGCCACGCCGACGGCCCGCCCCGACCGCGGCGCCATCGTCACCGACGCGCTGGCCAAGCTGGTGTCCGCCGGCACGATCACCCAGTCGCAGGCCGACGCCGTGGCGACGGCGCTCCAGCAGGCCATGCCCGCCCGTGGCGCCGGACCCGGCGGTGAGGGCCGACCCGGCGGCGAGGCCGGCATGCGCGGCGGCGGTCACCTCGAGGTGGCGGCCACGGCGCTCGGCATGACCGCCGACGAGCTCCGCACGGAGCTGCAGGCCGGCAAGTCGATCGCCCAGGTGGCCGAAGCCAAGGGAGTGTCGGTCGACGCGGTGAAGGCGGCCCTGAAGACCGACCTCCAGACGCGGTTGACCCAGGAGGTCACCGACGGCAGGATCACGCAAGCCCAGGCCGACGAGCGTCTCGCCGCCGCCGACACCCACGTGCAGGCCGAGGTCGACGAGGTCGGGATGCCGGCGGGCAAGGGTGGCCGCGGCGACCACGGTCCGAGGGGCCAGGCGCCGGCCGACGCCGCGGCACCCGCGGCAGCACCCGCGGCCTCGTCCGCCGACGCGGGGGCCACGACCAGCGCCTGATCGCGGCGTCGCAGAGCGACGCACCACGAAGAATCCTCCCCTGGCGCTTCGGCGGCCCGTTCCAGCGAACGGGCCGCCGCGGCGCGTTCAGCCCCGGGCCGCCGCGCTCACCTCGTCGAGCAACTCTGCGAGCGAGCGACCCGGGCCCCCGACCACGGTGGGTACCCCGGCCGATCGGAGACGCCCGGCCGTGGCGGCGGTGAGCTCGGTGACGTCGGGGTTGGTGACGGAGAGGACCGCGACGTCGATGTCATGGGCCGCGCAGAACCCCAGCAGCTCGTCCGGCGGCATGTCGGCGCCTAGGTGGTGCACGTGCCAGTTGCCCTCGCGCAGCGACACCGCAGCCATCGCCGTGGGCAACGAGTGCACGTCGCCCGCCACCGAGGCGACCATCACCGTGCCACGCCGACGCCCGCGCGGGTGAGGGGCCAGCTCACCCAGCACGCGTTCGACGATGGCCGAGGCTCGATGCTCGACCCAGATGGTCAGCTGGCCCTCGTGCCACTCCTGCCCGATGCGACGCAGCGGCGGCACGAGCACCTCACCGATCAGGTCTCGCACGAGCGCCCCTTCCTCGACGAGCCGCGTGGCGATGCGCCGTACGGTCATCTCGTCGCCGGCCACGAGCGCGTCGTACATTCGCCCCGCCTGGCGGTCGAGACGAACGATGCCGGGAGCACGGGGAGCCGAGGGGGCGCGCCTGTCGGCGTCGGCGGCTTCGACGTCGCCGCGCGTCACGACGTACTCGCCCGCCACGAGCTGGGCCGGCAGCCGACCGGAGCGGACCCAGCGGTACGCGGTTTGGTAGTGGACGCCCAACTCGGCGGCGGCCGCCGCCAGGGTCAACTCCTCGTCTGCCGGGCCGGTCACCTCTCAACCGTACACGCCGAAATATTTCGTGCCTAGTTGTGCTAATTCAGACTAACCCTCGATAATCTTCGGCGTGCCGCCCCCTCCGGGCGCACCGCAACGAGGAGTGTCCGCATGGACTTTTCACTGAGCCAGGGTCAGTACCAGCTGGTCTACAACGCGTTCTCGTTCGTCATCGCCAGCATGGGTGCCGCCACGCTGTTCTTCCTCCTGAGCCGCCAGCGAGTGGCCATGCGCCACCGCACGGCCGTCACGTTGTCGACGCTCGTCACCGCCATCGCGCTGTACCACTACGTCCGCATCTTCCAGTCGTGGACCGGCGCGTTCTCGTTCACCGGCGGCCGCTTCGTACGCGACGGTGAGCCGTTCAACGAGGGCTACCGCTACGTCGACTGGCTCCTCACCGTGCCGCTGCTGCTGACCGAGCTCGTCGTGGTGCTGAAGCTGACACGGGAGCGCACACGCAGCCTCGTGATCCGGCTCGTCATCGCGGCCGTCGCCATGATCGGCCTCGGCTGGCCGGGCGAGATCGCCGACCCCCACTCGACCGCCCGCACGCTGTTCGGGATCCTGTCGACGATCCCGTTCGCCTACATCCTCTACGTGCTGTTCGTGGAGCTCGGCCGCTCGCTCGGCCGGCAGAGCCCCACCGTGCGCAAGCTCGTCGACGGGCTCCGCTACATCGTGCTGGCCACCTGGGGGGTGTACCCGCTGGCGTACATCGCGCCGTCGGTCATCGACAACGCCGCCGTGGCCGAGGTCACCCGCCAGGTCGGGTACGCCGTGGGCGACGTGCTGGCCAAGCCGCTGTTCGGCCTTCTCGTGCTGAGCATCGCGCTCTCCAAGTCCCGCGACGACGGCTACGCGCCCGCCGGTGACCCCGAGAGCGGCCTCGACGTCCCCGACGACATCAGCAGCCTCACCACCCCCTGACGTCATCCGACCTCGCGGCCCGGCACCGTCGCCCTCGGTGCCGGGCCGCCCAACCCGAAAGGACGCACCATGACCACCCGCACCCTCCCCCGGCCCACCACCGTCGACGGCTTCTCGCCGCTCGACACGATGGACGGCCCCACCGACGCCGACCTTGCGGCCGTCGACAGCGACTGGCGCGACGACGCCGCTTGCAAGGGCCAGACCAAGCTGTTCTTCGCTCCCAAGGCCGAGCGCCCCCAGGCCCGGGCGCGCCGGGAGCACGCCGCACGCGCGTTGTGCGACACCTGTCCCGTGGCCGGGTCGTGTCGCTCCTGGGCCCGGGCGCACCACGAGTACGGCTACTGGGGCGGCGAGTCCGAGGACCAGCGCCACATGCTCGGCTTCCAGGTGATGGCGCCGATCGGCGTGCGTCGCCACGCCGTGTCCAGCACCGTGTTCCTCGAGACCGCCTGACGGCCCACGCCGCGGCCGCCAGGCGGTCCGGTTAGGGTCGCCGCTCGATGCGGATCACCATCGAGCGCTTCGAACTACGCAAGCGCCACGCCCTCACCATCAGCCGCGGCACGATCACCGGGTCGGTGAACCTGCTGGTGCGAGTCGCCCACGACGGCATCACCGGCATCGGCGAGATGGCGCCCGGCGACGTCCGCGAGACCGCCGACGCCGCCGAGGCCGACCTGGCCGAGTGGGCCACCATGCTCGAGGACGTCGCCCCGTGGGAGCTGCAGCGTGTCGAGGCGACGCTGGCCGGCCACCCGGGCCGATCCGGGGCTGCGGCGGGGCTCGACCTGGCGCTGCACGACTGGTTGGGCAAGCGGGCGGGCCTGCCGCTGTGGCGGCTGTGGGGCCTGTCGCTCGATCGCATCGTGCCCACGTCGCTGACCGTCGGCATCAACCCGCCCGAGGTGGTGCGCGAGAAGGTGCCCGAGATCATGACCCGCACGGGTGCTCGGGTGCTGAAGGTGAAGCTCGGCAGCCCCGAAGGCCTCGACCACGACCGGGCCAGCTTCGTCGCCGCCCAGGAGGCCGCCGCCGCCACCACGAGCGACCCGGTCGGTTGGCGCGTCGACGCCAACGGCGGCTGGGAACCCGAGGCTGCGGTGGCGATGGCCGAGTGGCTGGCCGCTCGCGGCGTTTCGTACGTGGAGCAACCGCTGGCACGCGGCCGCGAAGACGAGCTGCCGTACGTGTTCGCCCGCAGCCCCCTGCCGATCTACGCCGACGAGAGCGTGCGCGTGGCCGCCGATGTGCCCGCGCTGGCCGACCGCGTACACGGCGTGAACCTGAAGCTGATGAAGACGGGCGGCCTGCGCGAAGCGCTCCGGCTGGTGCACACGGCACGGGCCCACGGGCTGGGGGTGATGATCGGCTGCATGGGCGAGTCGTCGCTGTCGATCACCGCCGGCGCCCACCTGTCGCCGCTCGTCGATCACGTCGACCTCGACAGCCACCTCAACCTGCTCGACGACCCGTTCGTCGGGGCCTCGTGGAACGGCGGCCGTGTGGTGCCCAACGATCAGCCCGGCCTGGGCGTGGTGCCGGCATGATCCCCGCCGGCGCACCCCTGGTGTTGCTGATGCACGACGCGCTGGCCGCCAAGCCCGGCGTGCCCTACTTCGGGAAGATGGGCACGGGACTGCTGCGCTACAGCGCGAACCCGATCGTCTGCGTCGTCGACGAGACGCAGGCCGGCGGCGACCTGGTGGCGCTCACCGGCGTGCCCCGCCCCGCACCGATCGTGGCGACCGTCGCCGAAGCGGTGGCGCTGGGAGCCCAGGTGCTCGTGATCGGTGTGGCCACCGCCGGCGGCGTGCTGCCGGCACGGTTCCGCGCCGACATCACCGACGCGCTGCGCGCCGGGCTGTCGGTCGTCAACGGGCTCCACGTGGTGCTCAACGACGACGTGTCGCTGGTGTCGCTGCTGCAGCCGGGCGCCTTCATGTGGGACGTGCGACGCGAGCCGCCCGGCCTGATGCCGGCCACCGGCGCGGCGGCCACGTTGCCCGTGCGGCGTGTGCTGACCGTGGGCACCGACATGGCCATCGGGAAGATGACCGCGTCGCTCGAGCTCGACCGTTCGGCCCGCGCACGCGGGCTGCGCTCGGCGTTCCTGGCCAGCGGCCAGATCGGCATGTGCATCTCGGGCGACGGCATTCCGCTCGACGCGGTGCGCGTCGACTTCGCCGGTGGCGCCGTCGAGCAACTCGTGATGCGCCACGCGGAGGGCCACGACGTGCTGTGGGTCGAGGGGCAGGGCTCGATCCTGCACCCGGCGTCGACCGCGTGGCTGGCGCTCGTGCGCGGCTCGTGCCCGACCCATCTCGTGCTCGTGCACCGCGCCGGCCAGACCCACATCGCTCGCGCCCCGGTGGCCATGCCGCCGCTGCGTGAGGTGGCCGCGTTGTACGAGGCCGTGGCGTCCGTGGCCGGCGTCACGCCCGGACCGAGGGTGGTGGGCATCGCGCTCAACTGCGGCCACCTCGACGACGAGGGCGCGGCCGCGGCGTGCGCCGAGTCCGAGGCCGAGACCGGGCTACCGGTGGTCGACGTGGTCCGCAGCGGCGCCGACCGCCTCCTCGACGCCGTCCTGGCCGGCTGAGGGCGCCCCCGCTGCGCCCGGACGACACCGGCGCCCGCCGCTTCGCATTTGTTGCGACCAGTCCGGGCCCCGCCTGGCAATGGGCGCATTTGATGCGCGGGCCCCGAGCGGATTCGGTCGGTGCGCCGTTGCTGCGCGGATCCCCACGGTCCGCGTGGGCCGGCTGCGGACGTCGGATCACCGGTGGGTTAACGTCCGGAGCGGAGGTGTCCGCGTACCTGGTGGGCGCCGCCGCCTTCAAAGCGGTTGGGACAGGCGATCCCTGTCCGGCGGGTTCGATTCCCGTCCACCTCCGCCAGCACGTTCGCCGGGGTTCGCCGAAAGTGCACTGACCAGGGGAAACGTCCGCCGACGTTCACCGGCGTTCGTGCGGATTCGCCGAGTGTAAGTCTCAGCGTAAGTCTCAGAATCGGCATGTGGTCCCGCCCCTCGCAAGGAGGCGGAGACATGCCGAGGGCACCTCGTGGCAGGCGCGTGACGGACACGGAGACGGGCTCGTTCCTGGTGATGGGGCGGGCGGCGAAGGGGCGGGCCGAGCCGTTCTTCGAGCACTCGACCCGCAACGCGCGTTCCGGCCGCGTCGCCATCCGGGCCGGCTTCGTCAGCGAAGGCATCCGTCGGGGCTCCAACCTTCACGGCGACGGATGGCACGACATGCACCTGTACTCACACCTCTCAACCGACCAGCCCGCCAACGCCATGCGGAACCCCTGACCGGCGACGGGCAGACACGATCCCTCGCGTCCATCACGCTGGTGTGCTCCGCTCGGCGTGACGGCACGTCGGATCGGAGCCCTTCGACACTGGCACGCTGGAGTGCGGTGCGTGCACATTGAGAGTGGCCTCCTGTCGATGCTGAATCGGGGTACGTCATGATTCGGGCACTGCTTGTTGCGGCACTCCTTCCGCTCGCGGCATGCGGTGGCGGCGCCCCCATGCAGACCCACCACAACGGTCGATCACCATGCCGTCTTGGCGGACCACGAGATCCCCGATCTTGCCGCACAGCTCGTGACCATCCCGGGCTACTCATATGCCGACGCACCGGCGACCGATGTCGCCCAAGGCCTGGCCGCGCTCCACAACGGCGAGCAGCAGATGGACAGCCCAGACTTCTTTGCCGCGGCGTCGTTCCATGGCGTCGTTGCCGAGGACCACACCCAAAACCAGAGCCACACGGCAGGCGGAGGGACGGAGGTCGGCTACCTCGTGCTGACCGAATTCCGCTACTCACCCCCGGCTGGGCTGGGGGACAACCCGACCTACTTCACACAGCTGTTCGAGAAGGGGATGGCGGCACCGGCCAGTCTTACGATCGCCGGGACGCACGTGTTCAAGTTCAATCATCCCAGCACGCCGGATAGTCGCTACTTCTACGTTTGGATCCGCCACGGAGTCCAAGGGCAGTTCGACGGAGCGAACGACGCGTCGATGGAACGGTGGCTAGCCCTCTATCTCGACGTCCCCGCCCTGGCGCCCGATGAAACGGCACCGCTCGCGAAGCACTTGGTTGCCGTCACCGGATTCGTCTACGTGAACGCCCCAGCGTTGACCGATCTCGATGCGGCCGTCGTCAAGGCGTTCGGTGCTGTTCCCCGATCGATCCACAAGGTTGCCGACAGCAGCGGCGCCATCGGCACGCTTTCCCTTGTCGAGCTCTCGAGTCCCGTGTCCCCGGACGAGGCGGCCAGCGCGGTCTTCGCCGCCATGGGAGTTCCGACCGGGTCCGCTAGGCACCAGGTGATAGCCGGGGTTCCGGTGTCGATCTACGAGTCGGGCAACATCCCGGTCTACATCTGGGTGACGGGGAACACGCTCGGGATCTTCAGCGCGGATGCAGACGCGACCGCCAACACCTTCGTCGAAGCACTTGTGCAAGCCTGGGCGTCGACGGCCTGACGTAGCTGTGCAACCCCGTCCTCACAGCCAGCTATCGACACGACCCCGGGCACAACCCGACGATACGCCCAATCCACGATCGTCGCGCGCCCGACCTCGCAGTGATCTTGGCTCGCCGGGTTCACGCCAATTGAGGACCGCTCGGCGCGACGACCTAGCGCGCATGGACAGGCTGACGGACGCCTGCATCCTGGCCACCGTCGGCCGGGCGATACCGAGCACCGATCTCGCCCGGCACCGCCGGATATCGAGCGGTGGCAGCACGCCCGTGGCCGGACGAACTAGTTGTTGCACCCCGGCCGTCGCCAGCGTGCGACACGTCGCCAGCCCGATGCCGGAGGAGCGGGCGGTGACGACGGCCGCCAGGCCGGCGAGACTCGTCGCTCGGGCTCTGAGCGCTCACGTAGCGCGCCCCGGCAGGCGGTAGACGCGGCGGGCGGTGCCGGCGAGCACGGCGTAGCGCTCACGCTCGGTGCGGGCGTCGAGCGTGCGCCGCAGGCCGCTCCAGATCTGCGCGTACGAGTTCGCGGCGAGCAGCGCGAAGGGCCAATCGCTCCCGTACATCACCCGGTCGGGACCGAACACCGCGAGGGCGTGCGCGTCGACGATGCCGGTCAGCGCGCCGAACCCTTCAGATCGAGCTTGCCGGAGGCGAATACGGTATCGAGCCGCCGCAGGGCGGTCTGCAGATGCGTGCGCATCGCCTCCGCGGCGCCGTCCGGGTCGCGGCTCGCGATCGCCTTGGCGATCGCGATGTGCTCAGGCTTGGTTGCCGCCGCCTGCTGCGCATGGTGGTACAGGCGGTACATGTGCAGATGGGCACGCAGCCGCGCCAGCGCCTCCCGTAGCCACTTGTTGTCGCCGAGGGCAGCGATCGTGTCGTGGAAGGTCGCGTCGTAGATCATGTCGAGCCGGCTCGCCGTGAGGTCGTGGTCACCGGCGCCACCGCTGCGGGCGAAGGCCTTGAGCGCCGTCGCGTCGGCGTCAGTTACCCGGCGGGCTGCCTCGGCGGCGGCGGCGGGCTCGATGAGCAGACGGAAGTCGATCATTGCCCGCAACTCGTCGAGCCCGATGAGCGGGGCCACTGCGTACCCGCGACGCGGCTCCCGCACGACGAGGCCCTCGGCCTCCAACCGCGCCAGCGCCTCGCGCAGCGGCGTCGGCGAGACCATGAGCGTGCGGGCGAGCCGGTCGATGTTGAGCCGGGCCCCCGCTTCGACATGATGGTTGAGCACCATGTCGACGAGCACGTCGTAGACGTCGTCGACGAGCGGCGGACGCTCGGTGAGGCGCCGCCCGGCCTTGGACGACCGCACCACTGCTTCAAGGTCGATGTCGGTCACCGGGCTCCAAGCATGGTCGTCACGAGCAGTGGGCACAGCATACCGCGCCGACCCTCTTGCGTGGATCCTATAGGAAATGCCATATTGTGTTCACTGGCGCTCGACGGCGCCGCCACCCAGGGGGGAGGAAGCAGTGTCGGAACACGTCCGCGTCACGGACGCCACGGTCGACGACGAGGCGACGAGCATGGCGTCGACGACGACGCCTGCGTCGGCGTCCGCCGTCGACCACCGCGGCCTCACGCTCGCCCTCACGGCGTTGCGGCTCGGGCCCGTCATGATCCTCGTGCTGCTCGTGATCGTGCTCAGCATCGCCTCGGATGTCTTCCTGTCGTTCGAGAACGTGGGCAACGTGATGAAGCAGTCCGCCGTCGTGTGCGTCCTGGCCCTGGGCCAGCTCCTCGTGATCCTGACGCGAGGCATCGACCTGTCCGTCGGCTCGAACCTCTCGCTCAGCGCCGTCGTCGGCGCCCTCGTGTGGCGCGACCACGGGTCGGCGACGCTGGCGATCGCCGCCGCGCTCGCTACCGGCGCCGCCGTCGGTGTCGTGAACGGGGTGCTGTTCGTGAAGGGCCGGCTCCCCCACCCGTTCATCCCGACGCTGGCGATGCTGGCGGCGGCAAGCGGGCTGGCGCTGTACCTCTCGCACAGCAAGACGATCCAGGGCGCACCCGGCCTCGTCGACACGATCGGCGCCGGCCGGATCTCATGGCTGCCCGGCGCCGGGCACACCGGCTGGTTCCCGGTCGCCGCGCTCGTGGTCGTCGCGGTCGCGCTGCTCGCCACGCTCGTCCTGCGGGGCCTCGTGTGGGGCCGCTGGATCTACGCGGTGGGCGGCAACCAGGAGGCGGCGGTGCGCAACGGGATCCCGGTGCAGTCGGTCCTCATCTCGGTGTACGTCGTGAGCGGCCTGCTCGCCGGCGTGGCGGCGCTGCTCACCATGGGCAAGGGCAACGCCGGTTCGCCGACGTCGGGCGCACTCGCCGAGCTCGACGCGATCGCCGCCGTCATCATCGGCGGCGCCAGCTTCCTCGGCGGGCGCGGATCGGTGCTCAACGCGCTCACGGGCGCGCTCGTCATCGCCGTCATGCGCAACGGCCTGAACCTGCTCGGCATCGACCCGAACTGGCAGTACATGGCGACGGGCGCCGTCATCGTCGTCGCCGTCGAGCTCGACGTGGTCCGTGGGCACCTCGAGAGCCGGTTCCGCAGCCTCCAAGCGGCGGTTGGATCGTGAACGTCACCCCGGTCCTCCAGGTGCGCGACGCGCAGAAGCGCTTCGGTGCGGTGACGGCGCTCGGCGGCGTGTCGCTCGACGTCGCGCCGGGCGAGGTGCTCGCGCTGCTCGGCGACAACGGCGCCGGCAAGTCCACCCTCATCAAGGCGATCAGCGGTGTCCATCGTCTCGATGCGGGCACGATCACGCTCGATGGCGTCGACATCACCGGCGCCAACGCAATGACCGTGCGGGCCCACGGCATCGAGACCGTGTACCAGGATCTCGCGCTATTCGACAACCTCGCCCCTGTCGCCAACTTCTACGCCGGCCGCGAGATGGCCGGACCGTCCTGGCTCCCGCGGGCACTGCGCATCCTCCGCCACCAGAGCATGGAGGACCGCACTCACGAGCTGCTCGACCGGCTCCAGATCACGCTGCCGGACTTCGACGCGCCGGTCGCGCTGATGTCGGGCGGGCAGCGTCAAGCGGTCGCCGTCGCCCGCGCCGTTGCGTTCTCCTCGAAGGTCGTCATCCTCGACGAGCCCACCGCCGCTCTGGGCCTGCGCGAGTCCGCCCGCGTGCTCGACCTCGTCCGGCGGCTGAAGGCGGACGGCGTCGCCGTCATCTTGATCTCTCACAGCATGGACCACGTGATGGCGGTCGCCGATCGCGCCGTCGTCCTCCGCCGGGGACGGGCGGTCGGAGAGACGATCCCCACGGCCGACAACCACGAGCAACTGGTCGCCTGGATCGTCGGCGCCACCGGCGGCCTCTCGGTCTGACCACTCGCGCCCGTCGAGCAGCTGAACACCACCAACCATCACAAGGAGTCACAGTGAGATCCCAACCCAAGATCGTGCTCACCGCGGCAGCAGTCGCGCTGGTCGCCGCAGCCTGCGGCAGCAGCTCGAAGGCGACGTCTGCCAGCAGCGCGGCACCCACGTCGGGCGCAGCCGCCGCGACGACCTCGCCCCCGTCGACGGCGGCTGCCTCCGCCGCCGCCACCACCGCCGCGGCGGCCACGGCCGGCAGCGCGCCGGTGAAGATCGCCTTCATCACCAAGTTCCCCGTGGCGTTCTTCACCGCCATGGAGGACGCGGCGAAGGCGTACTCGGCGAAGAA
Source organism: Actinomycetes bacterium (assembly GCA_031423915.1). Taxonomy (GTDB): domain Bacteria; phylum Actinomycetota; class Acidimicrobiia; order Acidimicrobiales; family Ilumatobacteraceae; genus JANMAT01. The sequence continues at coordinate 13,141 of JANPGL010000454.1, forward strand.
CCCGGGCGTCGCCGACATCACCTACTTCTCGTGCAAGTCGCCGTCGGACACCGCCTGCCAGATCGCCCAGATCGAGGACGCGGTCGCCAAGGGCTTCAAGGCGGTCGTCATCACGCCGATGGGCGTCGAGGTCGTGCCGGCGATGGAGGCCGCGGCGGCCAAGGGCGTGAAGTTCGTCCTCGCCGACAACAACCTCGAAGCATTCAAGGGCAAGACCGCCGTTGCGGCCACCGACAACATCAAGGGCGGCCAGGCGGCCGGCGCCTACCTGAAGACGATCCTCAAGTCCGGCGACACGATCGGCCTGATGGAGGGCGTCCGCGGCGTTCCCGCCCTCGATGCCCGGATCCAGGGGGTCAAGGACGCGCTGAAGGACACCGGTGTGAAGATCGTCATCGGTGGCGGCGAGACCGGGTGCGACTCGGCGAAGGGCGCCACCGTGGCCGAGGACCTGTTCACCCGTGAACCGAACCTCACGGCGATCTACTCGGCCTGTGACGACCCGGCGATCGCCGCGGCGAAGGTGGCCAAGGACAAGGGCAAGAAGGTGATCGTGATGGGCTACGACGGCCTCCCGGACGCGGCCAAGGCGATCCAGGCCGGCGACATGAAGGCGACGATCGCGCAGTTCCCCGGGAAGATGGCCGCACTTGGGGTCGAGGCCGCCGTGAAAGCCGTGCAGGGCAAGCCGGTGGACGCGTTCATCGACACCGGCACCGAGCTCGTGACGACCGACAACGCCACGAAGTTCCTGACGTTCCAGGAACCCCTCGATGGGTC
>JANPGL010000455.1:0-2376 GCA_031423915.1 Actinomycetes bacterium
CCCGATGGCCGGTGCGCCCCGGATGGCCAGCCGCTTGATGGCGTCGATCACCTCGTCGACGGTGGTCAGCTCGACCACCCGCAGCTCGCCGGGGAGCAGCGTCTGCTCGATGGCCCGGAGGCGGTCGTCGGCCCAGTCGACGGTGCGGATCACGGCGCGACCCTACCGTCGGGCCCTGGTCGGTGCCGATGCCGCCCGGGTCGAAGGCGGGTACGGTCGGGGCCATGCCGGACCAGATCGTCGACCTCAGCGCCCAACAGCTGCGCGACAAGCTGGTGGCCCGCGAGGTCTCGGCCCGCGAGGTGGTGACGGCCCACCTCGAGCGCATCGCCGCCGTCGACGGCGCCGTCAACGCCGTGGTCACCCGCACCCCCGAGGCGGCCCTCCAGCGCGCCGCGGCGCTCGACGACGCGCTCGTGCGCAACGGCACGCCGGTCGGGCCGTTGCACGGGCTGCCGATCGTCCACAAGGACCTGGTGCTCACGGCGGGCGTGCGCACCACGTTCGGTTCGCCCGCGTTCGCCGACCACGTGCCCGACACCGACGACCTCATCGTGACGCGCATGCGCAACGCCGGCTCGATCATGCTGGGCAAGAGCAACACGCCCGAGTTCGGGGCCGGCTCGCACACGTTCAACCCGGTGTTCGGCGCGACGCGCAACCCGTGGGACCTCGACCGGTCGTGCGGCGGCTCCAGCGGCGGCGCCGCGGTGGCCGTGGCGTGCGGCATGGCCGCACTGGCCGACGGCAGCGACCTCGGCGGCTCGCTGCGCAACCCGCCGGCGTTCTGTGGCGTGGTCGGTCTGCGCCCGTCGGTCGGCCGGGTGCCCGAGACGGGGCCGATGGCCACGCGCGTCCGGCTGTCGGTGCTCGGGCCGGTGGCCCGCACCGTGGGCGACTGCGCGTTGCTGCTCGGCGCCATCGCCGGTCCCCACGCGCTGGCCCCGACCGCGCTCGGCGAGCCGGGTGCAGGCTTCCTGCCGCCGCTGCAACCGGTCGACCGGCCGTTGCGCGTGGCCGTCTCGCCCGACCTTGGCGACCTGCCGTTGCACCCCCACATCCGCGCCGTGTTCGAGGCGCTGGTCCCGGTGCTCGACGGGCTCGGTTGGGAGGTCGAGCGGGCCGTCCCCGACCTGGCCGGCGCCGACGGTGCGTTTGAGACGATCCGGGCCTGGAACACGGCGACGCGCCATCGAGCGCTGTCGCCCGCGCGGCGGGTGATGCTCAAGCAGACGATCCAGGACGAAGCGGCGCGCGGCGAGACGCTCAGCGCCGCCGATCTGGCCACGGCGTTCCAGACCGAAACCCGCCTCGTGCACGGCGCGGCGAGCTTCTTCGGCCGTCACGACCTGTTCCTGTGCCCGGCCACGCAGGTGCCGGCGTTCCCGATCGGCCAGGAGTGGGTCACCGAGATCGACGGCCGCACCATGGGCAGCTACATCGAGTGGATGCGCATCTGCTCGCGCATCACGGTGCTGGCGGTGCCGTCGCTGTCGCTACCGATCGGCTTCACGCCCGACGGGCTCCCCGTGGGCGTCCAGCTCGTGGCCGCCCACGGCGCCGACCGGCTGGTGCTGCGGGCCGGTGCCCAGCTCGAGGCGGCGCTGGCGCTGTCGCTGCGGCCGCCGGTCGAAGCGCTGGCGGCCCGCGGCTCGTGAGCGCGTCCCCCGAGCCGACCGCCGGGTTCTCCGTCGAGCGGGTGCCGCTCGGCCGAGACTCGTGGGTCGACGTCGTGCGCGGCTTCGTCCCCGACGCCGACGCGGTGCACGCCGAGCTGGAGGCCACCGTGACGTGGGAACAGGGAGAGGTGTTCCGCTACGAACGCAACGTGGCCATGCCGCGGCTCGACGGCCGTACGCCGGCCCGTCGGGCCCATCGGGCGCTGGCCGACGCCGGCGCCTGGCTCGACCGCCAGTACCGCGTCCGGTTCGACGACGGCGGCCTGGCGCTCTACCGCGACGGCAACGACTCGGTCGGCTGGCACCGCGACCGCGAGATGCGCTGGCTCGAGGAGACGCTCATCGGCATCGTGGTGCTCGGCGCGCAGCGACCGTTCTACCTGCGCCCGCTGACGGGCCGACGGGCCGAGCACGACGACCTGTCGGACGTGCTCGACCTGTCGCCCGCCGGCGGCGATCTGCTCGTGCTCGGCGGGCGCTGCCAGGCGGCGTGGCTCCACGCCGTGCCCAAGGTGCGCACGCGCGTCGGCACGCGCATCTCGGCCCAGTTCCGCTGGACGTCCAAGCGGGGTCGACCCGACACCAACCCGGGCTTCTACGAGGCCCGGCGGTTCTCGTCCGGCGGGCCTCGCGCCGGTGGGCCGCCCCCCCGGCGGGGGCCGCAGGGCTCCCGGTAGGGTCGGGCGATGATCGGACA
>JANPGL010000456.1:0-9740 GCA_031423915.1 Actinomycetes bacterium
GTGTATGCGGTGTACCACGCCGGGTTCTCGAGGATGTTGCGTAAGACCACCGGGGGAGTGACCGTGCCGGTGTACCCCATGCCGATGAGCGATGTCGCCACGCGGTTCTCCGCCGCGATCTCGCGCAGCCGGGCCACCACCTGGGGCTCCGACCGGGCGTCGGCCAGCGCCAGCGGCGACCGGAGGCGGATCTTTTCCGGAACGATGGCGTCCATCAGCGCGTCGAGGTCGGCGACCCCGAGCACGGCGAGCATGGCGGCCCGCTCCACATCGTCCGTGCCGATGTGGCGCGTCGGGAAGTCGCCCGCCGGGTCGAGCAGGGCAAAGGGGGTGCGGTCGAGCATGGGGGAGCCTCCGTCGGCGTGCGCAGATCGGTTGGTTCCCCCGCTGTCGTGTGACCTGAGAGCTTCACCCCGCCGGCGGCCGGGCTTTCCCCTTCGGTGCGCCCCGGCGGACCGGTGCGCTCTCCAGCGTGTGCCTCGTCCCAGCGGTCCGGGTGCCTGAGAGATTCCGGGGAGGTTGCTCCTTCGGCGACCGCACGGCCGGAGCCGGGCGGTCTCTCCCGCCAGGGGTCGACGGCAGCCGAAGCCTACCGGTGGGCGTCCGCCCGGTGCGCCATCCCGCGCGAGGCAGCGGTCAGGCGCGGCCGCCCTTCAGCCGGTCGGTGAGCGCCTTGAACTCCTCCCAGCGACCCTCCGCCAGCAGACCCGCCTGCTCGGGCCAGGTGCCGGGGTCGTGGATCTGGTAGCGCGGTCCCGCGGCGTCGAGCACGGCCTTGAGGCGGTCCAACGGCGCCTCGGCCAGCTCACGCCACGTCGTGATCCCGTCGGCACGCAGGAGCTCGTCGATCTTCGGGCCGATGCCTTCGACGACCTTGAGATCGTCGGCCTGGACGGCCCGACCGAGCACCGCCTTCGAGCCCGAGGTGTCGATCGGACGGGCCGCCTCGGCCACCGCCAGTGCCCCTTCGAGTTCGGCGACCCGGGCCCGGAGCGCCGGCACGTCGCCGGCTGCGCCCGCCAGCTGCTCGATAGGGGCGCGCAGCGTTCCCGCATCCGCCGCCTCGACCTCGAGCGCATCGATCCGGGCCTGCAGCTCGGCCAGCCGCGCCGCACGTGAGACCAGGTCGTCGTTGCGGGCGCGCAGCTCATCGACGAGCGCCGTCTCGGTCTCCAACTCCCGGATGCGCAACTCCAGGCCGGGCACCGTCGACGCCCGCACCTCGAGCTCGGCGAGCCGGGACCGTAGACCGGGCACCTCGTCGACCTGACCGACGAGACCGTGGATGCGTTCCTGCAGCTCGGCCGACCGGCCGACCTCCGCTTCCAGCTCGCGCACGCGGCCACGCAGGCCCTGCAGCTCGGCGTGCGCGTCGCGACCGCGGTCCGCGTCGGCTTCCAGACCCGAGATGCGGGCGCGCAACCCTCCGAGCTCGACCTCGCTCGCCTCCGCCTGACCGGTGGCGTCGGCCAGGCGGCCGCGCAGCGCGGCCAGCTCGGCCGTGGCGCCCTCCAGCTCGGTGATGCGGGCCTGGAGCGCACCGACCTGACCGGCGGCGGACTCGAGCTCACCGACGCGAGCCCGCAGCTCGCCCACCTGCGCCGCCTGGGCGTCGAGCTCGACCACCCGGGCACGCAGCCCGGGCAACGCCCCGGCCTCGCCCTCCAGCTCGGCGACCCGAGCACGCAGCCCCGGCACCTCGTCAGCCGGGCCGATGAGGCCTCGTACCTGCTGGTCGAGCTCCGCGGCGCGGGCCGCCTCGGTCTCCAAGCTGGCCACGCGCGTCCGCAGCGCCGTGGCCTGACCGGCCTCGGCCTCCAGGTCCTTCAGCCGCGCCTGCAGGGGCGCCAACCGGTTGTTGTCGGCCGTGAGGTCGCCGACCTGGCGGCGCAGGGCGGCGGTGTCCGCCTGGAGGGCGGCGACCTTTTCGGCCTCGCGGCGCAGCGTCCGGACCTCGGCTTCGAGCGACGGCACCGCACCGGCCTCGGTCTCCAGCGTGCGGATGCGCCCCCGCAGTTCGTCGACCTGGCCGACCTGCGAGCGCACGGCGGTCAGCTCGTCGAGCTCGCGCGCCCGCAGCGACAGGAGCTCGTTGATCTTGCTCTCGTGGCGGCTGGCGACCGCGCGGGCGTCGGCCAGCTCCCGCACCTGTCGCTCGTCGACGACCGGCTTGCGCGGACGGCTCATCCGCCGGCACAGCCACGCGGTCAGGATCGCCGCAAGGATGATGGCGAGCAACCACCAGAGCCAGAGCTTGGAGAAGTAGAAGGTCATGAGGATCAGCTCCCGGTCACGGCGAACTCGATGCGGCGGTTGGCGGCCCGCCCGTCGGCGGTGGCGTTGTCGGCGATGGGTTGCTCGGCGCCGTAGCCCGTGGCGGTCAGCTGAGCAGCGCCCACGCCCTTGCCGACGAGGTACGTCGCGACGGCCTCGGCGCGCCGTTGGCTGAGCGTCAGGTTCGATGCGGCCGAGCCGACGTTGTCGGTGTGCCCGTTGATGGCGATCCGGATGCCCGGAAGCGCCAGGATCGAGGCCGAAGCGGTGTCGAGCACGTTCCGAGACTGATCGTCGATCTCGGCGGAGCCGCTGGCGAAGTTGATGCCCGAGCGGCCGAGGAGCGCCTGGAGCTGCGCCTGGAGCGTGGCCCGATCGGCCGCGGCCGACTGGAAGGAACCGGTGACCGAGACACCGTTGCCGTTCGCCTGGGCCACGGCACCGTCGAGCTCGCCCGCGGCCTGCCGATTGAACGCGGTGCCCGTGGCCATGATGGCGGTGTCGGTGATCGACACGGTGCCCTGACCGAGACGAGGGCCGGCGGCGCCCAGCAACGTCGCGTACCGATCGACGGCGGTGAGCACCGGCTGCGCCGGCGCAGCCGCGCCGGCCACCGTCAGCTTGTCGACCACCTTGCTGGCGCCGAACGCGGCCGACGCCGCGGCCACGATCGAGTCACGCACGCCAGCCGTGGGGACGCGCCCGGTCAACGTGATCTGATTGCCCGCCACCTCGGCGACGGCCTGCACCGACGCGGTAGCGGGCGCATTGGTGCTGGTGACGGCGGCTGCGGTCGTGGTGGCGGCGCTCGCCACCGTGGTGGGCGCCACGGTGCTGGCGGTCGCCACCGTCGTGGCGGCCGCCCGTGTCGCGGTGGTCGTGGTGGTCGTGGTGGCGGATGGCGGCCCCTCGGCCACGTACCGCAGCGAGTAGGTCTTCTTGGAGCCGAGCGTGACGCCGACCACGGCGAGCGCGCTGTTCTCGAGGTCGGGCGGACCGGTGAGCACGCCCTTCGCCCAGTCGAAGTCGACGCTGACGCCGTCGACCTTGTTGTCGACGAGCGCCTTTCGGGCCTGGCGTTCCAGGGCGCCGTCCACGATGCGCTTGCCCGGCACGCACGTCGACAGTGCCAGAAGGGCCAGCGCGACCGGAATGGACCACACCCAACAGGGAACGCGCCGTCGTCGTCTCATCGGGCCTCCACGGTCCTACCTGTCGGGGTCGTCCTCGACCACCCGCTCGCGCCATTCCCGCGGAACGCGACGGTAGTGGGGGAGGGAACCTCCGTTCCCTCAAAAGGACGCAAAGTCGCTGCCAACGGAGCCGCATAGAGTCAAAGGGTTCACGCTCTCCGCGGGCAAAGATGCAATTGACACGCTCACGGTCGGCTCATTCGACGGTGCCGTAGGCACCGGCCACCCCGGTGCCCTTCGTGGCGCGGACCGTCGCCACCGCGCCGGCGAGGTCCGTGGCGAACGCGTCGACGCGCCCGGCGTGCACGGCGTTCACCGTGCAGTGCAGGCTCGGCGGTGGACCCTGCCGGTCGACGTACCAGCCGCGCCGCCACAGTTCGGCGGCCACTGCGAACACGTCGAGTGCGTCGGCGTCGGCCGCGCCGAAGGCCAGCAGCATCGTCTCGGGCCGCGCCCGCAGCACGAGGCCGTCGATCGACTCGACGGCGGCAGCCAGTTCGAGCGTCGCCGCCCGAGCCGCTTCGGTGAGACGGAGGTAGCCATGGTGCCCGAGGTGATGCATCACGGCCCATGCCGCCGCGATGCTGCCGCCCGACTTGGTGCCCGCCACGCCCGACGACCCGTAGAGACCGCCGAGCCAGTTGTCGGTCACGAAGGTCTGGTGGCGGCGCAGCTCCTTCGAGCGGTGCAGCAGCACCGACGCACCCTTGGCCGTGTAGCCGAACTTGTGGAGATCGACCGACATCGACGTGACGCCGTCCACCCGGAAGTCCCACGGGTCGAAGGCGTGACCGAGCTGCTCGAGGTAGGGGAGCGTCACCCCACCCATGCAGGCGTCGACGTGGCAGCTGACCCCGCGCTCGGCGGCCAGCGCCGCGATGGGCGCCACCGGGTCGACCACCCCCTGCGGGTACTGCGGGGCCGACGCCACCACCAGGACGGTGTCGTCGTCGATCGCCGCGGCCATGGCGGCGGGATCGGCGCGCCAGTCGCTGCCCACGGGCACGCGCACGTTGCGCACACCGAAGTAGTGGGCCGCCTTCTCGAACGCGGCGTGGGCCGACGTGGGCAGCACGACGTTGGGCGACACCACGCCGCGCTCGGCCCGGCCGCGCTCGCGCGCCGCCAGGACGGCCAGCAGCAGGCTCTCGGTGCCGCCGGACGTCATGAATCCCGCCGCACCCGGGGGCGCTCGGAGCCAACCGGCCACCACACCGACGACATCGTCCTGCATCGAGCGCAGGCTGGGGAAGGCGTCGGTGTTCAGCGCATTGGCCCCGCTGAACCTGGCGTAGGCCGTCTCGGCGAGCGCCAGCACCTCGGGCCCGGCGGAGTAGGCGAGCGTGAACGCCCGGCCCTCTCGCCAGGCCACGTCGTGGGCGGCCGACTCACCGAGCGCATCGAGGACGGCCTGCGTGGTCATGCCTTCGTCCGACAGCGCCATCGGCCCACGGTAGCCGTGCGTGGATCGCCGCCGGGTCGGGCAAGATGGGTTCATGGCACGACACGGCGCGGACATCGACCGGACCGAGGAGTGGGAGGCGCTGCGACAGACCCACCTGAGACCGCGTGCCGTCCGGCCCATGTCGTCCGCGCGCGGCGTGCACCACGTGGCGCTGCTGTGCACCGACGTGTCGCGCACGATCGCGTTCTACCAGGACCTGCTCGAGTTCCCCCTCATCGAGCTGTTCGAGAATCGTGACTACCAGGGCTCCACGCACTTCTTCTTCGACATCGGGATGGGCAACGCCCTGGCCTTCTTCGACCTGCCCGGCCTCGACCTCGGGCCGTACGCCGAGGTGCTCGGTGGCCTCCACCATCTGGCCATCTCGGTGCGTCCCGACCGGTGGGCGGAGCTGAAGGCGAAGCTCGACGCCGCGAACGTGGCGTACCACCACCTCGACGGCAGCTCGCTCTACCTGTTCGGCCCCGACGGCGAGCGGCTGGAGCTCATCAGCGACCCGCTGGGGGAGATGTACGGCCGACCCGTCGGCTGATCAGATCGAACAGGCCCAAGGCGACGACGGCGCGGCTGGGATCGCCTCGGGAAGCGTCAGGCCGGCCAGCTCGGCGAGCGCCTCGAGGTCGACCGCCCCGCTCGTGGCGTCGACGGGCAGCGGCGGCAGCCGGTTGCCGCTGATGGAGCTCGCACCGACGACCGGGGTGAGCGAGCAGCTCACCGCGATGACGGTGGCCGACTCGTCGACGAGGGGCTGGCAGCTGACCCACCACCACGTGGTGACACCGTCGACCCGGATGCCCAGCTCGACGTCCCGCACGGCCTGGCCGGTCGCCAGCACGAAGGCGACCGGGCAGTCGCCGGCGGGCAGGGGCCGACCGTTCGGCGCGATGCCCTCGAACGCCAGCTCGTGAAGGTGGTCGCCGACGAAGCGGCGCACCGTCGTGCCGAAGGCCGCGGCGGCACGCTCGTTGGCGGAACCGATCGTTCCGTCGCGCAGGACGACGAGCGATCCTTCGGCAGCCAGTGGTCGGAACACGTTGGCCTGAGACTCGACGTCGAGCATGCCGCTCCGATCGGACACCCAGGTCCGTTCGCCACCGCTTCGGACGCTCTTGACGGGGTCGTGACCGCAGGGGTCTGGGCGCGCTCAAGACATCGTCTGGGCAGCGGCAAGACGACGTCCGTCGTCGGTCCGTGCGGACGTCGGGCAGACTCGCGGCATGGATCTCGGACTCGCCGGCCGCAAGGCCATCATCACGGGCGCCAGCCGCGGCATCGGCCGCGCGGTGGCGCACCGGCTCGTCGCCGAGGGGGCCAGCGTCGCCATCTGCGCCCGCCAGCCCGACGGCGTGGCCGCGCGTGTCGAGGCACTGCAGGCTGAGCTCGCGCCGGGCGCCGTGGCGTGGGGGACCGTGCTCGACGCGGCCGACCACGACTCGCTGCGCGCCTGGGTGCGCGAAGCGGGGGAGCGCCTGGGCGGCGTCGACATCGTGATCTCGAACGCGTCGGCGCTGGGCGGCCCGCCCGACACGATCGAGAAGTGGCGCAAGGTCTTCGAGGTCGACGTCCTCGGCGCCGTCGCCGTGGTCGAGGAGGCGATGGCGCACCTCGAGGCATCGGACGCCGCGGCCATCGTGCAGCTGGCCACCATCACCGCCGTCGAGTACCACGGCTACCCCGGTGGCACCCGCTCGTACGGTGCGCTCAAGGCGGCGCTGGTCAACTGGATCTCGCAGCTCGCCATCGAGCTCGGCCCCAAGCAGATCCGCACCAACGCCGTGTCGCCCGGCCCGATCCACATCGACGACGGCAGCTGGGGCTTCATCGAACAGCGCATCCCCGAGTACTACGAGGAGAACCGGGCGCACCATCCGTGGGGCCGCCTCGGCAAGCCCGAGGAGGTGGCCAACGTTGTGGCGTTCCTGGCCAGCCCGGCCGCCAGCTGGGTCACGGGCGAGAACGTCGTCGTCGACGGCGGCTTCACCCGCCGCGTCGCCTTCTGACCCCAGGTCGAGCCTCCGGCACGGACGAGATTCTGTTGGCGCGCCTGCAGAATCTCTCCTGACCCATCACCAGATCCTCCTGAACCAAGTGGACGATGCCGACCTGCGGAGATGGTACGTCGAGCAGGCCATCGTCAACCGCTGGTCGTCACGCGTCCTAGCAGGGTGCTGAAATTCGTCGCGGTTGGTGCTCGCGTTCGTTAGCGCGTTGGTTCATGCTGTGGGTATGCGTGGGAAGCAGGATCCGCAGCTGGCGATGTTGACGACGTTGAGCACCGAGGACCTGATCCCGTCGGATCATCCGATCCGCCGGATCCGCAAGGTCGTCGACACCGTCCTCGCTGATCTCGACAGCGTCTTCGACGACATGTACGCCACGGGCGGCCGTCACAGCGTGCCGCCCGAGGCACTGTTGAAGGCGAGCGTGTTGATGGCGATGTACTCGATCCGGTCCGAGCGGGCGTTCTGCGAACGACTCAACTACGACCTGTTGTTCAAGTGGTTCCTCGACATGCGCATCGACCAGCCCGCCTTCGACGCGTCGACGTTCTCCAAGAACCGTCAACGCCTCTTGGACCACCAGGTCGCGGATGAGTTCTTCGCCGCGGTCGTCCGCCAGGCCAAGCTACGCAAGTTCGTGTCCAGCGAACACTTCTCCGTGGACGGCACCCTGCTGGAAGCGTGGGCGTCGCACAAGAGCTTCAAACCCAAAGACGGCCCGCCCGACGACCCGCCCGGCGGGGGCAGGAACGCCGACGCGAACTTCCACGGGCAGAAACGCTCGAACACGACCCACGCCTCGACGACCGACCCGGAGTCGCAGCTCTACCGCAAGAGCAACAACGCACCAGCGAAGCTGTGCTTCATGGGCCACACCCTCATGGAACACCGCAACGCCCTGCTGGTCGACATGGAACTCACCACCGCCGATGGTTACGCCGAACGGAACGCCGCCATCGAGATGCTCGACCGTCTCCCCGCCCGCGCCCGCCGACGCACCATCGCTGCCGACAAGGCCTACGACACCCGTGACTTCGTCGCCCGCACCCGTGAGCGAGGGTTCACGCCACACGTCGCCCAGAACACCTCGAAACGCTCGAGCGCGATCGACGGTCGGACCACCCGTCACGCCGGGCATCTGGTCAGTCAACGGATCCGGAAACGGATCGAGGAACCCTTCGGCTGGATCAAGACCATCGCCGGAGGCCGCAAACTCCGCTACATCGGCCGGCAACGCAACCGGGCCTGGTTCCTGCTCTCCGGCGCCGTCTACAACATCCTCCGCATCACCGAACTCGACCTCCGACACGCCTGAGAACGACGCCACGAGGGCAACCCGGCGGCGATGCCGGCACCCGAGACCGAGCGCCGGCAACTACAGGCACCAGGCCGAACAGGGCCCTCACCTCAAGAGCGCTTTTCAGCACCCTGCTAGGCGTCCTTGCGCTCCGCCGGGTTGGCCGCCGGGGCGACCACGCCGTTCGCGCTCGGGGCGGCGGTGAGGCCCTCCTGCACGAGGCGGGCCACGTCGGCGCCGTCGACGGTCTCCTTCTCGAGCAGCGCCTTGGCCACGAGGTCGAGGCCGTTGCGATGCTTGCGGAGCAGGTCTCGGGCCCGGTCCTCGGCATTGCGGAGGACGCCCGAGATCTCCTCGTCGATCAGCCGTGCCGTGTCGTCGGAGTACTCGCGGCCCGACGTCATGAGGTCCTCGCCCAGGAACACCTGGCCGCGGCTCTCCCAGGCCATGGGCCCGATCCGGTCGCTCATGCCCCACTCGCGCACCATGCGCTTGGCCAGGCTGGTGGCCTTCTCGAGGTCGTTCGAGGCGCCGGTGGTGCGCTGGTCGAAGACCAGCTCTTCGGCGATGCGGCCGCCGAGGGTCATGCAGATGGCGTCCTCGATGTAGCCCTGGCTGTAGCTGTGCTTCTCCTCGGGCAGCGTCTGGGTGACGCCGAGGGCCATGCCCGTGGGGAGGATGGTGACCTTGTGGACCGGGTCGGCGTTGGGCAGCACGGTGGCGAGCACGGCGTGTCCGCCTTCGTGGAAGGCGGTGATCCGCTTCTCCTCGCCCGACAGCACCATGCTCTCGCGGCGGGCGCCCATGAGCACCCGGTCGCGGGCCGACTCGAAGTCGATGCGCTCGATGACCTTGGCCCCGCGCCGCACGGCGAACAGCGCCGCCTCGTTCACGAGATTGGCCAGATCGGCGCCTGACATCCCGGGGGTTCCCTTGGCCATGACGGCCAGGTCGACGTCGGAGCCCATGCGCTTGTCGCGCGAGTGGACCTTGAGGATGGCGAGGCGCTCCGAGTACTCCGGCAGGGGCACGACGACCGTGCGGTCGAAGCGGCCCGGGCGGAGCAGGGCGGGGTCGAGGATGTCGGGCCGGTTGGTGGCGGCCATGATCACGATGCCCTCGGACGTCTCGAAGCCGTCCATCTCGGCCAGCATCTGGTTGAGGGTCTGCTCGCGCTCGTCGTGCCCGCCGCCGAGGCCGGCGCCGCGCTTGCGGCCGATGGAATCGATCTCGTCGATGAAGATGATGGCGCGGCCCATCTTGCGGGCCTGCTGGAATAGGTCGCGGACGCGGCTGGCGCCGACGCCGACGAACATCTCCATGAAGTCCGAACCGGTGACCGACAGGAAGCCGACGCCGGCCTCGCCGGCCACGGCGCGGGCGAACAGCGTCTTGCCGGTGCCGGGGGGACCCACGAGCAGGATGCCCTTGGGGATGCGGGCGCCGATCTCCTTGAACCGCTCGGGCATGCGCAGGAAGTCGACGACCTCGCGGATCTCCTGCTTCACGCC
>JANPGL010000457.1:0-3370 GCA_031423915.1 Actinomycetes bacterium
CAACCACCCCAGAGGCCGCCATGACCGCCATGCCCCCGCCCCCCTCCGTCGCCACCGAGCAGGCCGCCGCCGGCGCCGTCGACGCCAGCAAGGTGTACGGCAAGGGAGACAGCGAAGTGCGGGCGCTCGACGGCGTATCCGTATCGTTCGCCCGCGGCCAGTTCTCCGCCATCATGGGCCCGTCGGGCTCCGGCAAGTCGACCCTGATGCACTGCATGGCCGGGCTCGACACCCTGTCGAGCGGCCAGGTCTTCATCGGCGACACCTACCTGTCGAACCTCAACGAGCGCCAGCTCACCCAGCTGCGCCGCGACAAGATCGGCTTCATCTTCCAGGCCTACAACCTGGTGCCCACGCTGAACGCGCTCGAGAACATGACGCTGCCGCTCTCGCTCGCGGGTCGCAAGCCCGACCAGGCGTGGCTCGACCAGGTGATCGCCACCGTCAACCTGCGCGACCGGCTCACCCACCGACCGAGCGAGCTGTCGGGCGGTCAGCAGCAGCGCGTCGCCGTGTCGCGGGCGCTGGTGTCGAAGCCCGACATCATCTTCGCCGACGAGCCGACCGGCAACCTCGATTCGCGCTCGGGTGCCGAGATCCTGGACTTCATGCGTCGCGCCGTGCGCGAGCTCGGCCAGACCATCGTGATGGTCACGCATGACCCGGTGGCTGCCAGCTACGCCGACCGCGTCATCTTCCTGGCCGACGGCCGCATCGTCGATGACATGCACGGCCCCACGGCCGAGCGCGTGCTCGACCGCATGAAGCGCTTCGGGGACTGATCGCCATGAGGCAGCTCACACTCCGCAACCTCTGGGCGCGCAAGTTCCGGTTGATCAGCCTGCTCGGCATCATCGTCACCGGAGTCGGCTTCATGGCCGGCGTGCTCGTCCTGAAAGACACCATCAACAAGACGTTCGAGGATCTCTTCGCCGGCACCTACGCCAACGCCAGCGCCGTCGTCCGCTCCAAAGCCGTGTTCACCAGCGACCAGGCGGGCGCCGTGCGCAACCGACTGCCCGCCACCCTCGTCGACCGGGTCGGCACCGCCCCTTCGGTGCGGGCCGCAGACGGGATCGTGCAGACGACGGCCCAGGCGCTGGACCGCAACGACAAGACCATCGGCGGCGGCGGTGCGCCCACGTTCGGCTACAACTGGGCCCCGACGCCCGAGGCCAACCCGTACAAGCTGGTCAACGGCCGGGCGCCCCAGGCAGACGGCGAGGTCGTCATCGACCGCCTCGTCGCCAAGAAGGGGTCCTACGCCGTCGGTGACAGCATGAAGGTGCTCACGTCGGCCGGCAACGAGACCTTCACGGTCTCCGGCGTGGCCACGTTCGGCACGGCCGACTCGTCCGGCGGTGCCACCGCCGTGCTGTTCACCACGGCCAAGGCGCAGCAGTTGGCCAACGCTCCCGGTCAGTTCGACGAGATCATCGTCGTCGGTCGGGAAGGCGCCAGCCAGACGAAGGTCCGCGACGAGGTCGCCTCGACGATCGCGGGGACGGACGGCAACGCCGAGGTGCTCACCGCCAAGGCCCGCGCCGACGAATCGGCGAGCGACATCAAGAAGGCGCTCGGCTTCTTCAGCACCTTCCTGCTGATCTTCGCCGTCGTCGCCATCTTCGTGGGCATGTTCGTCATCTTCAACATGTTCAAGATCGTCGTCGACCAGCGAACACGGGAGATGGCGCTCCTGCGGGCCATCGGTGCGTCGTCCGCCCAGGTGCGCCGCTCCGTGCTCCTCGAGAGCGGCGTCATCGGACTCGTCGGTTCCGGGTTGGGCGTGGCGTTCGGTCTGGCCATGGCCACCCTGCTGAAGGGCGTGCTCAAGGCGTTCGGCATCGACATCCCGGCCACCGGCCTGGTTCTGGCGCCCCGCACCGTCGTCGTCGCCGTGATCGTCGGCATGCTGACCACCGTGGTGTCGGCCTGGTTCCCGGCCCGCAAAGCCGCCAAGGTGCCGCCCATCGCCGCACTGCGCGACGTCGCCATCGACCGGGCCGCCAGCTCCGTCGTGCGGGCCGTCATCGGGGTGATCATGCTGACCGTGGCCGGTCTGGCGCTCGCCGTCGGCCTCATCGGCGGCACGATCGTCCTCGTCGGTCTGGCCTTCGTCGTCGCCATCCTCGGCGTCGCCGTGCTCGGCCCGGTCCTGGCCCGGCCGATCAGCCGGTTCATCGGAGCCCCGCTGCCGGCGATGCGCGGCATGACGGGAACCCTGGCCCGTGAGAACGCGTCGCGGAACCCGCGCCGCACCTCGGCGACGGCGCTGGCGCTGACGATCGGCGTGGCGCTCGTCTCCGGCGTGCTGGTGATGGCGTCATCGATCAAGTCGTCGGTGGCGAACACCATCGACAAGCAGATCGCCGGCGACTACGTGATCCAGGAGAAGGGCTTCGGCCAGATCGGCTTCACCACCAAGGTGGCCGACCAGGTGCGAAGCACCACCGGCGTCGCCTACGTGATGCAGCTGCGCTTCACCGTGGCCCTGGTGGCCGGCAAGGTGCAGACGGTCGAGGCCGTCGACGCCGCCAAGGTCGAGGCGGTCGTCAACCTCGGCCGGGTGCAGGGCAAGCTGACCGAGGTCACCGGCACGAAGGCCGCCGTCTCCGAGAAGTACGCCAAGAGCAACGCGCTGGCCATCGGCTCGACGCTGCCCATCTCGTTCGTCAAAGGGGACGCCACCTTCACCGTCGCCTCGATCTACGAGAAGACCGAGCTGGCCGGTTCCGTCCTGGTCGGGCTCGACGTGTTCGACCGCTACACCGCCAACACGAACGACAACGTGCTCCTGATCGACCTGGTCAACGGCACCTCACCGGCCTCGGTGCGGCCGGCCCTCGACGCGATCGTCAGCGGCTTCCCGACGGCCGAGGTGCAGGACCGCACCGAGTTCAAGCAGTCGCAGGCGGCACAGGTCAACCAGCTGCTGGCGCTCATCTACGTGCTCCTGGCGCTGGCCATCGTGATCGCCCTGTTCGGCATCGCCAACACCCTGAGTCTGTCGATCCACGAGCGGCGGCGCGAGCTGGGCCTGCTGCGGGCGGTCGGACAGTTCCGCAGCCAGACCCGGTCGGCGGTGCGGTGGGAGTCGGCGATCATCGCCGTCTTCGGCACGCTGCTGGGGCTCGGGGTGGGCGTGGCCTTCGGGGCTGCGATCGTGAAGGCGCTCCACAAGGAGGGCATCACGATCCTCACGCTCCCGATCACCGGGCTCGTCATCATCACGTTGCTCGGTGCACTGGCGGGCATCACCGCCAGCATCCGACCGGCCTGGCGGGCGGCGAAGCTCGACGTGCTGCAGGCGCTCGCCACCGAGTGACGCCCGCGGCCTGAGAACCCCCACCCGGTGGGCCGCGACCACGGT
>JANPGL010000458.1:0-6991 GCA_031423915.1 Actinomycetes bacterium
GCCTTGATGTGGTTGTAGTCGATGTAGATCTCGAGGGCGCCGACCACCTCGGCCGCCGGATCTTCGGTGGGACGCCCGGCGGCGTCGAACCGGATGGGGAGGTAGATGGATGCCTTGGTCCCGCTGAGGTCGGCGTCGACCAGGTTCTCGGCCGTCTGCAGGTCGGTGACGATGGCGGACGGGGTCCCGGCGAGCGCCCGGGTCAGCGGTGGGTCGGGCGGGAACCAACGGCCCGCCTGGCGACGATCGTCGGAGTAGACGATCCAGTGCTCGCGGTTCCACACCTTGAGCCTCTGGAAGTCGGCCGGGACGGCCAGGGGCCCGAAGCCCGCGGTCAGCGCCTCGAGCCGATCGGCGGGGATCGGCAGGAACCCCTGACCCAGGTCGTCGGGCTGGAGCAACGAGCCGGCGAGCACGATGCGCGCCCGTTCCTCCGCTGTCGCCCGCGACCTGGCGTTCACCGGCAGCAGGATCTGCGCCACGAGCACGGCCCCGAGCGCGGCCAAGAGCAGGAAGCTGATAACGCCGAACCTGGTCAGCAGGCTGGTTCGCTGGCGTCGGACCGTCTGGGGCACCCGTTTCCCATCGACCACCTCCCATCGCTTCTTGACCGGTCGACGAGGAAATGTCCCATCGAATGGACGCGATCGCAGGGGAGAGGCACTCCACCTGGCCGCGGTTTCGCCGACCGTGGAACGTGGGATCCTCTGCATCCTGCCGGTAGAAACCGTGCCACCTTCTTCTCCACCAGGACACCGACACCCATGACCGACGTCGAGACCCCCGCTCGCCGCCGGCGGACCACCCGCCGCCACCGCTCCTGGCGGCAACGCGCCGTGCTGGGCGCCGGCACCCTGGTCACCTCGGTGCTGTTCGTGTCGGCGTGCGCGGTCTGGTACGTCGACTCGTGGTACGCCGGGATCGATCGCATCAAGATCGTGCACGCCGCGCCGACCCCGCCCGTGACCGCCGAACCGGTCGCGCCCGGCGCGCCAGGCGCGACCGCCCCGTCGAACCCGCCGACCACCGAGGCCGACCTCGGCCCGTCGAAATCCATGAACGTGCTGCTCACGGGCTCCGACGGGCGTTCGTGCCTCGACCCCGATTCGCCCTACGCCGGGGCCTTCACCAGCGGCGGCTCGCCCGGCGGCAGCCGGTCGGACACGATCATCCTGCTCCACCTCGACCCGGCCCGGAAGCAGCTCGCCCTGCTGTCGTTCCCGCGCGACCTGTGGGTACCGATCGCCGGCGGCAGGACGAAGGACCGGATCAACTCGGCGTTCGACGCCGAGAACCCGAACCCGCTCATCCAGACCATCGAGTCGGTGTTCGGCGTCCACATCGACCACTACATCGGGGTCGACTTCTGCGCGTTCAAGAGCCTGGTCGACGCCACGGGCGGCATCCAGATCCCGTTCGAGTTCCCGGCCCGCGACACCCACACGGGCCTGTCGGTCGAGGAGCCCGGCTGCCACGCCATGCAGGGCGACGAAGCGCTGGCCTACGTACGGTCGCGCTACTACGAGTACAAGGACGGCTCGAAGTGGGTGAGCGACGGGTCGAGCGACTACGGCCGCATCGCCCGCCAACAGGACTTCATTCGCCGTCTCGCCGCCCGGGCGCTCGACAAGGGGGCGACCAACCCCCTCACGGCCAAGCGTCTGCTCGACGTGGCCCATCAGTCGAACGTGAAGATCGACGACGGCCTGTCGCTGTCGGATCTCATCCGCCTCGCCCGCTCGATCCGTGATCTCGGACCCGACACCGCCCAGAGCTACCGGGTGGAGGGGCTGGGCCAGGTGATCGGCGGCGCCAGCGTGATCGTGCCCGACCTGACGAGCCAGGCGTCGAAGGCCATCCTCGCCATCTTCCGTGGCGAGGCGGTGCCGGTGACGACGACCACCACGGCCAAGCCGTCGACCACGAAGGCCGCCCCGACCACGGCGGCCCCGGAAGGCGCACCGCCCGAGCAGGACACGACCCCGACCACGGTCGAGAACAACATGCGGGGCGTGTACCCGCCGGCCGACGCCTCCTGTCACTGAGCGCCGGCCGGTCGGGCATGATGGCCGGACCATGAAGGTCCACCTCATCGACGGCACCTACGAGCTGTTCCGGCAGCACTTCGGCGCGGCGGCGGCGCGACGGGGTTCGGACACGCCGGCCGACCCTCGGGCGGCGACGATCGGGGTGCTCTCGTCGACGCTGCAGCTGCTGGCCGACGGGGCGACCCATGTGGGCGTCGCCTCGGACCACGTCATCGAGAGCTTCCGCAACGACCTGTGGCCCACGTACAAGACGAGCGAGGGCATGGAGCCGGTGCTGCTCGAGCAGATCCCACTGATGGAGGCGGCGCTCGAGGCGATGGGCGTGACGGTGTGGGCGATGGTCGAGCACGAGGCCGACGACGCGCTCGGTGCGGCCGCCGCGGTGGCCGATCGTGACGCACGGGTCGAGCAGGTGCTGATCTGCACTCCCGACAAGGACCTGGGCCAGTCGGTGCGGGGCACCCGCGTCGTCCAGTTCGATCGACGCAAGGGCGAGATCCTCGACGAGGCGGCGGTGACGGCCAAGTTCGGCGTGCCCCCGGTGTCGATCCCCGACTGGTTGGCGCTCGTCGGCGACACGGCCGACGGCTTTCCCGGCCTGCCCGGCTGGGGCGCCAAGTCCGCGGCGGCCGTGCTGGCTCGGTACGGCCACATCGAGGCCGTGCCCGCGTCGTCGGGCGAGTGGGAGGTCCCGGGCCTGCGCGGCGCCGAGAAGCTGTCGGTCAACCTGCGCTCGAACCTGGCCGAGGCGTTCCTGTTCCGCCGGCTCGCCACCCTCGAGACCGATGTCACCGTGGGCACGGTCGACGACTGGCGATGGACGGGCCCGACGCCGGCGTTCGACGAGGTGTGCACCGGGCTCGGCGCACCGCAGCTCGGCCGACGAGCCGCGTCGCTCGCCGCCGGCCGATCCTGACCGCGCAGCGCGCGCTTCCGCTGGCCCCGGCGCTCGCCTCGGCTATCGTCGTCTTAATTCTCGGTGCGATCGATTCATAAACTCCCAGCAGGCCGTAGGCCATACGAATCGGAGCGCTCGGCCGGTTGCCGTGCTTTGACGATGGCCGAGAGCGACCCACGCAGCGCCACTGCGCCACCTACCTAGGTGACGCAAAATCTCACTTGAAGTGGTCACTCCGACGCCCATCCAGAGGAAGACCAGGACGCGCGGTCGCGGCCGGTCGGAGGGTGGCGAACCCGCCCACCCTCCTCGGAACAAAGAACATCCGCGCCATTCACGTGTCAGTTCTTTGACTTTCATTCACAACTCGTATGTTGCGCGCCGATAAGGACTCCTGTAGACATAGGACTTGCTTAACCTGATCGAGGGGCGAAGGGAAAAGGTCATGGGAGCTACTGGAATCACTGCAGGTGACGTGGTTGAACTCGACATGGAGGGTGGCGCCGTGACGGCGCTCGTCCTGCTGGTGTCGGAGATGGCAGCCATCTTCGATCCGTGCGACGGCACCACGCCGTTCGTGCTGCGCGTCGAGGAGCTGCCGCCCGTGCGGGTCTTCTCGCCGATGGCCGCCTGACCGACGACATCGCCGAGTCCCCCGGTCGACGACCGGGGACCGGCGGAGACGAGCGGTTCGACTGACATCATGTCGGCATGACCGACGCGTCGCTCGACCGCTACCGCTTCACCGCCACGGCCCCCGGGCCCACGATCGTGCGGGCCGAGGGCATCGAGCTGTTCACCGACGACGGACGTCGCATCATCGACGGCGCGTCGGGCGCCGTGGTGACGAACATCGGCCACGGGCGGGCCGAGGTGGCCGACGCCGTGGCGGCCGCGTTGCGCCAGGTCGACTACGTGATCCCGGTGTGGCCCACGCCTAAGCGCCTCGAACTGGCCGACGCACTCGTCGACCGCTGGCTGCCCGACGGTTTCAACCACGTCTTCTTCGCCTCCGGTGGCAGCGAGGCCAACGACTCGGCCATCCGGCTGGCCCGTTTCCACCACCTGGCCACCGGCCAGGAGCGTCGCTACAAGGTCATCGGCCGTCAGCCCAGCTACCACGGGTCGACGCTGGCCACGCTGGCCGTCGGCGGGCACAACGCCCGCCGCTCCGGCTACGAGCCGTTGCTGAGCGAGTGGCCGAAGGCGCCGTGGGACGATGCCGACGCCGTCGCCGCCGCCATCGAGGCCGCCGGACCCGACACCGTGGCGGCGTTCATCGCCGAGCCCGTGATCGGCGCGGCCGCCGGCTGCCTGGTGGCGCCGCCCGACTACTGGGCCCGAGTCGACGAGGTGTGTCGCCACTACGGCGTGCTCACCATCGCAGACGAGGTGATGACCGGCTTCGGCCGCACGGGTACGCGCTGGGGTCACGAGCAGGACCCGTGGTCGCCCGACATCGTCGTGTCGGGCAAGGGCCTGGGCGGTGGCTACGTTCCCATCTCGCTCGTCAGCGCCCACGACCGGATCGTCGACCCCATCACCGAGTCGGGCCGGGCGGTCATGTTCTTCACGTACTCGGCGCACGAGGCGTCGTGCGCCGGCGCGCTGGCCGTGCTCGACGTCCTCGAACGTGAGCGGTTGATCGAGCGCGTGGTGCCGCTGGGCGAGCACCTGCAGGCGGGCCTGCGGGCGTCGCTGGGCGCTCACCCCCGCGTCGTCGAGGTGCGCGGTCGCGGCCTGATGGTCGGCGTGGAGCTGCGCGGCGTGTCGTCGGCGGCGGTCGTCGCCGCCGCGCTCGAGCGCGGCCTGTGGGTCTACCCGGCCGGGTCGGGGGCGCCGGTGGCCGACGCGGTCATGGTCGCCCCGCCGTTCGTGGTCACCGAGGCCGAGCTCGATCGCATCGTGGCCATCCTCACCGAGGCGATCGACGCCGCCTGACGACGCTCACGTCGCCGGCGGATTCGCCGGGGTCCTCACGACCTGGGACGCGAACGCGAAGCCGCCGCCGAAGCCGAACAGCAGTGCCCACGTGTCGGCCGGGATCCGGCCGGTGTGCCACCAAAACGAGAATCCGAGCGGGATGCTGGCCGCCGAGGTGTTGCCCGAGTCGACGACGTCGGTGACGACCACGCGGTCGGTGAGGCCGAGGTGCTCGGCCAGCGGCTCGATGATCCGCAGGTTGGCCTGGTGGGTGATGAGCACACCGATGTCGTCGGTCTGGAGGCCGGCCAGGTCGATGGCCCGGCGGGCGTGCGCGGCGCCTTTGCTCAACGCCCACCGGTAGACGGCGCGACCGTCCTGGGCGAACCGGTTCGTGGGCGGCTGGATCCGCACGATCGTCGCCAGCTCGGGCGCCGAGCCCCACGCCACCGGGCCCATCCGCGGCTCGGCCGAGCCCTCGACCACCACCGCGCCGGCGCCGTCGGCGGTGAGCACGCACGTGGTTCGGTCGGCCATGTCGGTGAACGCCGTGAGCTTCTCCGAGCCGATCACGAGGGCCCGTGTGGCGCTGCCGCCGCGAATGGCCAGGTCGGCCAGCGCCAGCGCGTGCACGAACCCCGAGCACGCCACGTTGATGTCGATGACGGCCGGCGCCGTGAGGCCGAGCCCGGCGGACACCGTGCCAGCCACGTTCGGCGAGCGCTGTTCGGCCGTGGTGGACGCCACGATCACCAGATCCACGTCGGCCGGTGCGACGCCCGCATCCTCGAGCGCGCGGCGTGCCGCCGCCAGCGCCAGGCTCGGAACCGTCTCGTCGTTGCCGGCCACGTGGCGGGTCACGATGCCGGTGCGGCTGCGTATCCACTCGTCGCTGGTGTCGACGACCGCGGCGAGATCCTCGTTGGTGACCACGCGCACGGGCTGTGCGTGCCCGAGACCCACGATGCCCGAGCCGGGCGGCCGCCGCGCGTCCATCGTCGTCGAAGGTACCACCGGCCCGGAGGCACGCCCTTCGGATATCTCCGAGCCCCTCGCTCGGGGCTACCGGACGAAGCGACGCCGCCGGACCCCGGCCAGCAGCACCCCCACGCCGGCGAGGATCGACGCCCACGCCAACCAGACGGCGGTGTTCGCACCGGTGCGGGGCAGCACCAGGGGCACCTCGCCGAACGGGGACACCGCCGTCGGCGGGCCCGCGGCGACGGTCACCGAGAACTCGTTCACGGTCGTGGAGCCGTAGCCCGCCGGTTGGATCTCGCGCACCGTGTACGAGCCGGGTGCGACGCCGTCGAAGCGGAACCGACCGTCGGGGCTCGTGACCGTGGTGGCCACGACGTTCCCGCCGGCGTCGACGAGCTCGACCGTCACGCCCCCGATGGGCGCCTCGTTCGGGTCGCGCTGGCCGTTGCGGTTGCTGTCGAGGAACACCTCGCCGACGATCGAGCCGAGGGCACCGGCGGGCGGCACGAAGCCGGCGTCGAGCGTCAGGTCGGCGCCCCCTGGGGGCAGGGCGGCCGAGGTCGCCTCGGGACCATCGGAGTCGGCGGTGTCGTCGCCGCCGGCGTCGCGCACGGTCGGTGTGTAGCCGGCCGGCGGGGCGAAGCGAACCGTGTAGGTGCCCGCGGGCAGGTTGCCGAACAGGTAGCGCCCCTGGCCGTCGGTCACCTGGGGACCCACGGGGTTCCCGTCGATGTCGACCACGGGGTTCCCCGACGGGTCGACGAGCGTCACCGTCACGCCCGGCAGGCCGGGCTCGCCCGGGTCCTGCACGCCGTCGCCGTCGGTGTCGATCCACGTCAGGTCACCGACCCGTACCGGCGCGTAGAGCCCGAGGTCGAGGGTCAGGTCCACCTGCCCTGCCGCCACCGTGACGGGCGCGGTGACCAGCCCGTCGGAGTCGGCGTCGTCGGCTCCGGCATTGGTGCGCGTCACCCCGTACCCCGGCGGCAGGTTCGAGAACACGACGCGGTACGAGCCGGGCGGCAGGTTGCCGAACAGGTAGTAGCCCGGCTGCCCGGTGGTCGGGTCGGCGGCGGTGACGAGCGGCGCCACCGGGTTGCCGTCGGCGTCGACGGCGGGAGCGCCCGCCGCGGTCTGGAGC
>JANPGL010000459.1:0-13016 GCA_031423915.1 Actinomycetes bacterium
CGAGCAGTGACGCCGTGAGCGCGTACGCCGGCAGGGCGAGGCCCGACTTCGTGGTGTAGACGACGGCCAGCGCGGCCAGCGTCGTCACCGTGGGCGGGATCCAGCGCCACGAACGCACGAACGCCCGCGCGGCCAGCCGGACGAGCGGCACGAGCGGGCCCCATGTGGACCCCGATCGGGACCTAGGTGTCGACACGACGGAACCCGAGCGCTTCGGCGGCCGCGTCGAGCGCGTCCAGCCGTGTGGGGTCACCTCGGAAGCTCACCGTGGCCATCGTCGATGCGGTCGATGCGGTCGATGCGGTCGATGCGGTCGACGCACGGAGGGCGATCTCGACGGCGGCGGCGTTCGTGGCCCGACCGGTGTGGTCGGCGACGACGACCAGGGCGCCCGCCCCGGCGCGCTCGTTCAGCATGCCGCTCAGCGCGTCCGCACCGTCGGCGTCGAGATCGGCCCACGGTTCGTCGAGCACGAGCAGGGGGACGGTCGGCGCCAGTGCGTCGGCCAGCAGCACCTTGCGCAACGTGCCCTTCGACAGCGAGGCCAGCGGTGCCCGCTGCGGCGGCACCGTCCCCAGGGTCTCGAGCCGGGCGAGCGTGTCCCGCCGGGTCCCACCGCGGAGCGCGGCGAGCGCGTCGAGCCAGTGCGCCATGTCGATCGGTGGCGCCGCGAGCCGCTCGGGTACGTAGCCCACCGATCGGGGCCGGCCGACGACCGAGCCTGCCCTGGGGCGCACGACACCGGCGAGGAGGCGCAGCAATGTCGACTTGCCCGCACCGTTCGCGCCCGTGACCGCGACCAACGATCCGAATGCCCAGGACGCGTGGACGTCTCGCACGACCCAGGGCCCGCCCCGGTATCGGTGCCCCAGCGCACGGACCTGGAGCGTCGCCGCCTCGTGCATCACGGGCGGCGACGCTATCGGTCAGGCCAGTCCGGCGTCCTTCATGGTCTGGCCCGGCTGCAGGCCCATCTGCTGCTCGAGCCGGTTGTGGAAGTGCCGGAGCTTGAGCTCCTGGTAGTTGGCCAGCGTCACGCCCGGCTTGCGCATGGTCTTCAGACCGCGCTGCACCTTGGGCAGGTTGAACACGTCCTGCGTGAACACACGGGCCAGCAGACCGAGCTCGACGGCGTCGGTCCACGGGTCGTCGAAGTCGAGCCAGTGGATCGGCGCCGGGGCCGGGCGGGGCTGCGACTCGTCGTACGGCGACACGAAGTAGCACTCCATGATGCAGGTCTCGTGATCGTCGCCGTTGGGCCGGAACCGGTAGGTGATGCGGTTGAACGCACCCCAGGGATGGAAGTTCGGGAACAGCGTGTAATAGAAGCTGTCGTCCATCTCCGAGTCGCTCATCCGGTCGACCATGTCGCCGACGGCGGGGCGCCACATCTCGCGGGAGTTGACGGCCGCCGCTGCCCGCGCCGTGGTGCCCTCGGGCACCTCGAACAGCGGGGGCTCGTCGAGTCGGCGGTCGGACGCGGCGTCGAACATCTCCTGCTCGGTCGGCTGCCACGTGAGGTACGGGCTGGGCGTGAAGTTGGGCGAGATGGCCCTCGAGAAGTTCTTGCCCACGTCGTACTGGGTGTTGGCGTCGCCGATCCCGGCGAGGATCTGCGGGTGGGTGGCCACCACGTGGAAGGCCTCCATGAACGCCTCCTGGGCCACCTTCCAGTTACAGCGCAGCTTCTTGGCCCCGTGGGCCTGGATGAAGCGCTTCTCGTGGGGCCACGGGGCGAACTGCTCGGTGAGACCCTCGGTGAACGACTCGAACGGCTCGACCTCGCCCGGGTCGGGGTTGATGAAGATCCATCCTCCCCACGTGGCCACGTGGACCTCGGGCAGCTGGAACTCGTCGTGGTTGACGTGGGGGAAGTCCCACTCGGACGGGATCTGCTTCAGGCTGCCGTCGAGGTCCCAGCAGAACCCGTGGAACGGGCAGCGCAGCTCGTGCACGTTCCCGTCGGTCTCCTTGAGCTGTCGGCCGCGGTGGAGGCAGGCGTTCCAGAACGCCTTGATCTCGTTCGGGGCCGAACGAACCAGGAGGAAGGACATGTCGGTGATGTCGTAGACGAGCGAGTCCCCGACGTTCGGGATCTCCTCCTCGCGGCCGGCCATCTGCCAGACGCGCTTCCACAGCAGTTCCTTCTCGAGATCGTGGAAGGCCCGCGAGGTGTAGCGCTCGACGGGCAGGTCGTGGCTGCCGAAGTAGGCGGGCGAGAACCAGCGCAACTGGTCGGGCACCGGGTGCGTATCGGCGTCGAGGAGCTCCTGGTAGGACACTCCCGGGGACCGCCGGGTGCGGAACTCGCTCTCGTAGGTCGTCATGACGTGGCTCCTCCGTTCGCCGAGGCGCGGTCGCGCGCCAGCTTCGCTTCCTCGTGGCGGGACATCAGTTGCGGTCCCCCGACCCACACGCACACGTGCGGGTCGCAGTGCTTCAGGTCGCCCTCGACCCAGGTTCCCTGGTCGGTGAACCGGCCGGTGGCGCCGTCCTTGGCGGTGACCAGCACGAGGCCGTCGTGGTCGACTTCGTAGATGGCTCCGCTGAGCGGGTGCCGTAGTTGACGCATGTGTCCCCCTGGTCCTTGCGCCGAAACTAACTCACCAGCAGATTATCGCGATCGACGCCCGGCCGCCTCACCCAGCAGGGCGATCCGGCCGTCGCCATCGGCACCGCCTCGTCAGACGGTCAGGCCCGCGGCCTCGGCCTCGGCGGCGAGCGCCAGCCATGCCTCCTCGGCGGCGGCCACGCGGGCGTCGGCCGATGCCAGGTCGTGACCGAGACGGGCCAGCTCGGTGTGCTCGAGGTCGCCGTCGGCCAGTGCGGCCGCAATCCGCTCGCGCTCCGTCGTGGCCGCCGCCACGTCGCGCTCGGCGTTGCCGATCAGCCGCCGCAACGTCGACGGGGTGCGGCTCCCCGCCTTGGTGGCCGGCGCCGTCACCGGTCTGGCGGCCGCTACGACCGCCTTCTGCGCCGGCGCACGGGTGGCCGACGTGGGGGCCGGGCCCGCGGCCCGCTCGGCCAGCCAGCCGGCGTACCCGCCGCGCACGGGTCTCGCCGATCCGCTCCCGTCGAGCGCGAGCACCTCGTTGACCGTGCGGTCGAGGAACGTCCGGTCGTGCGACACGACGACCACCGAGCCGGGCCAGTCCTCCAGGAAGTCCTCCAGCGAGCGCAGCGTGTCGAGGTCGAGGTCGTTGGTCGGCTCGTCGAGGAGCAGCACGTTGGGCTGGGCTGTCAACACGAGCAGCAGCTGCAACCGGCGCCGCTCACCACCGGACAGCGTGCCGATCTCGGCCCACTGAGCGTCGGTGTCGAACCAGAACCGCTCCATGAGGCGGTTGAGGTCGGGGGTGACCAGCCCGTCCGGGCCGGCGACCGCGTCGCGCACCCGCTGGCTCAGGTCGAGGGTGGCCCCGACCTGGTCGTAGTAGCCGATGCGCACGGTGGTGCCGCGCTCGACCCGACCCTCGGTGGGTGCCAAGCGACCGGCCACCAGCTCCAGCAGCGTGGTCTTGCCGGCGCCGTTCGGGCCGACGAGCCCGAGCCGGTCGCCGGGCTCGATGAGGTGGTCGACGCCACTCAGGAGGTAGCGCTCGGCGCCCGGCCAGGCGAAGGCGACACCGTGCAGCTCGATCGCCTTCGAGCCGAGGCGGGCCGTGCCCATCGACAGGCCCAGGTCCCCCGAGCGGGCCGCCGCCTGGGGGCCCGACGCCAGCAGCGCGGTCGCCGACGCGATGCGAGCCTTCGGCTTGGCGGTGCGAGCCGGGGCACCGCGTCGCAGCCACGCCAGCTCGACGCGGGCCAGGTTCCGACGCTTGGCCTCGGTGACGGCGGCCCGTTCCTCGCGCTCGGCGCGCGCCGCCAGGTAGGCGGCGTAGCCCGAGCCGTGGTGCTCGCCCCGCGGTTCGTGCACGTAGCCCTTGCCACGGTCGAGTTCGAGAACCCGGTTGGTGACGCGATCGAGGACGTGACGGTCGTGCGTGACGAGGATCAGCGCGCCGGGGAAGGCCGCCAGCCACCCTTCGAGGAACGCGATGGCGTCGAGGTCGAGGTGGTTGGTGGGCTCGTCGAGGATGAGGAGGTCGTGCTCCCCCGCCAGCAGCGCGGCGAGGGCGACCCGCTTGCGCTGCCCGCCCGACAGCGTGGCCGTCGGCGCGTCGACGAGCGCCCCCATGCCGAGGCGTTCCAGCACCGCCGCGGCCTCCCAACCGCCGCCCACCGCCTCGCGGACCGTGGCGCCCGCCGGCACGGGCTCCTGGGGGAGGAAGCCGATGCGCACGCCGCGACCGAACCGCACGACGCCCGACTCGGGCTCGGCGGCACCGGCGAGCACCCGCAGCAGGGTCGACTTACCGCACCCGTTGAGACCGACGACGCCCAGCCGGTCGCCGGTGGACACGGTCACCGAGACGTCCGCGTAGAGAGGCCTGTTGGGCCGGCTGGCCCCGAGTCCTTCACCGTCGACGCAGATCACGGCAAGGATGATGGCAGGCCCCCGGACCCTCGGCCCGGTCGATCGGCCGAACCCTGTCGGCGAACGCACCGGTACTGTGCCCGGGATGCCCGACGCGACGTCCCCGGCTCGGCGCCCGGGCGTCGGCGCCCTCAACCTGCTCGTCGGCACCATGGTGGTGCTGGCCGCTGCCAACAGCGTCGTGTTCGCCCTGCTAGCCGACCTGCGGCAAGCGTACGACCTGCCCGGGTGGAGCCTCGGCGTGATGAGC
Source organism: Actinomycetes bacterium (assembly GCA_031423915.1). Taxonomy (GTDB): domain Bacteria; phylum Actinomycetota; class Acidimicrobiia; order Acidimicrobiales; family Ilumatobacteraceae; genus JANMAT01. The sequence continues at coordinate 4,731 of JANPGL010000459.1, forward strand.
GGCACCGCGTTCGGGACCGGCGTCGTCGTTCAGCTCTTCGTGGCGCCGTTGGCCGACCGGGGCCACGCCCGCAAGCTCCTCGTCCTCGCACTGGGGGTGGCGGTCGCCGGCAACCTGCTGTTCGCCGTCGGCAGTTCGCTGGTGCCGTTCATCGCGGCGCGTGCCCTCGCCGGGGTGTCGTTCGGGTGCTTCGGGCCGGCGGCACGGGCGCTGGCCGCCGCCAGCGGACCGCCCGAGTCGATCGGTCGCCGGCTGGGCCGCATGGCCGCCGCCGATCTCGGCGGGTTCACGATCGGCCCCGTCGTGGGTTCGGTCCTCGGGCAGCACTTCGGTGTGCGGGTGCCGTTCGTGGTGTTCGCCGCCCTGTCGTTCGTGGCGCTCGTGCTGCTGGGTCCCCGCACGCTGCCGACGCTGGTCCGCGGCACCGACACGCGACCCAGCCTGGCGCTGGCTCGCAACCGCGGCGTGCTGGTGGCCATGCTGCTGTCGACGGCCCTGTTCCTCCCCGTCGGCATCTACGACGCGCTGTGGGCCCAGTACCTGAAGGACCGGGGCGCCAGCACGACGTTCGTGGGGGTGTCGCTGGCCTGCTACACGCTGCCGTTCGTGCTGTTCGCCTCGGTGGGCGGCCGGATCGCCGACCGGTTCGGACCCCGGCGCTGCGCGCTCGTCGGCGTCGGCCTCACCACGCCGTTCGTGCTCCTCTACGGCGTGCTCACGAACCCGTGGACGATCTCGCTGGCGTCCGTGGCCGAGGCGGTCATGGCCGCCACGCTCGTCCCCGCCGCGGCGGCCGCCATGGCCCTCGCCGCACCGGTCGGTCGCGCCGCGTCGGCGCAGGGACTGGCCGGCGCGGCGCAGCAGGCCAGCGCAGCGATCGTTGGCTTCACGATCGCACCGCTGTACAGCTCCGAGCGCCCGTGGTTCGTGTTCGCGCTGGCGACGGGCCTCATGCTGGTGGTGTGGGTCGTCACGCTCGTACTGGCGCACGGGGATCCGGGGGCGGCGCACCGCCGGGTCGGTGTCGCCGCCCGGGCCGGCTGAGCGCACCCACCGGTCGGCTGACGCGCAGAGGCCCGGGCACGCAACGGTGTCCCGGGCCTCACGGTGCGGCTGGCGCCGCCTCCCTCACCTGCGAGGGGTCACTTGATGGTGACGACGAGCGTCTTGGCCACCTTGTCACTGATCGTCTGGCGCAGCTTGTCGGTGAAGAGGAACACGAGGCTGACGATGAACACCACCAGGCCGACGAGCCCACCGAGGATCGGGACGAGGCTGAACGCGCCGGGCACGGCCCAGCGGATGGTCGCCGTCATCCACGACACGGGGGTCGAGCCGTCGCCGGCGTTCACCACGCGCATGCCCAGGATGAGCTTGCCGAGCGAGCCGCCCTTGGTGGCGGTCAGGCCCGCCTCGAGCGCCCAGCCGATGGCCAGGCTGATCAGCACGGAGCCGAAGTTGTAGGAGCCCCCGACACCGTTGAAGCTCGTGCCGGACCCCACGATGATGGCGATGATGATGGCGCCGATGATGCCGCCGATGATCATCTCGATGAGCCGGGCGGCGATGCGCATGCCCGCCGAGGCGAGCGGCCGACCGTTCGGCGCCACGGGCCCGGACGCGTACATGCCACCCATGGGAGGCGGTGGCATCCCCGGGGGCGGGGGCGGGGGCATGCCCGGCGGGGGCGGTGGAACGTTCGACATGAAGACCTCTCCTTACCGTCTTTCGACGCGGATGGTACCCGCCCCTGCACCCACCGTTGGCGGATGGTGACCGAAGCGCCCGTGGACCACCGGGCGAGCGCGGCCCGGTTGCGACGAGAACGCGTCGGCAGGCGAGTGAGGTTGCCGTAGCCGTCGGTCAGGTCGCGACCGGCGCGGCGGCCCGCGCGCTCGGCTGCCCGAGCCAACGGTCGAGCATGGTGTCGATGTCGCGTGCGGCGCGGGCCCCGCTGAACAACCGGCCCTGGGCCTGGTCGCACCCGGCGCCGCGCAGCGCCGACAGCTCGCGGGGCGACTCGACGTTCTCGGCCAGCACCATCGCCCCCACCGAGTGCCCGAAGCTCACGATTGCCTCGAGGACGTTGCGTCCCGTGTCGGTGTCGGCCGTGTCGAGCAGCGAGCGGTCGAGCTTGATCACATCGAACGGGATGCGCTGGAGCAGAAGCATCGAGGCCGATCCGGCGCCGAAGTCGTCGAGGCACACGCGCACACCGAGGCGACGCAGCGATGTCACGTGCTCCGCGACCACGTCGGGGTCGTCGGTCAGCGCGCGCTCGGACACGTCGATGCGCAGGCGCTCGGCCGGAAGGCCACTCGCCGCGACGAGGTCGCCGATGGTGTCACTCAGGTCCGCCACGTCGAGGTGGCGGGCCGACAGGTTGACGCCCATCGACAGGGGACGGCCGGAGACCCGGGCGTCCCAACGGGCGAGGTGACGCAGCGCCTGGCGCATGACCTCGGTCGAGATGCGGCACAGCAGTCCGGCGTCCTCGGCCGCCTGCAGGAACTGGGGTGGCGAGAGCACGCCGAGCTCGGGGTGGACCCACCGCAGCAGGGCCTCGAAGCCGGCGAGGTCCGCGCTGGCGACCTCGACCACGGGCTGGAACCAGGCCTCGAACTCGCCGGCCTGCAGCGCCCGCTCCAACTCCTCGACCGGCCAGGTCACCGCCAGGGAGGGGGCGTCGGTCGAGCTCGGATCGAACGCCAGCACCCGATCGCCACCGATCGCCCGCGCCCGCTGGCGGGCACGGATCGCCATGGCCAGCAGCTGGTCGGCGCGCAGCTCGCCGTTCGCCGGCATGGCGTAGGCCGCCGTGGCTCGCCCCTCGATCTGACGACCCATGAGCGACACCGGCCCGCTCGCCGCCGCCACCAGGCGGCGGGCGATGGCGTGCAGCACCTCGGGAGCCGGCACGTCGGCCAGGAGCACCACGAAACCGTCGCCGCCGAAGCTGGCCACCAGGTCGGAGGACCGGAGCCCGGCGGTGATCCGCTTGGCGACCGTCGAGACGAGCGTCGCATCGGCCAACGTCTGCGAGCCGGGTCCGTCCGTCCATTCCACGCCCAGTGCCACGAGCCCGACGGCGAGGCCGAGACCGAGCTGGTCCTGCAGGCGCGCCGCGAACGTGGCTCTCGGCACGAGCCCGGTGGCCGCGTCGCGCATCACGTCGTCACTCCCCGCCCGTTCGCCGTCCTCGGCGCGGCGCCGGCGCGGGAGCGCCGTCCGCCGGCTGGCACCCTCGAGCACCTCGGACTCGGTCGACAGGCCTTCACCATCACACTGGGACGATGCGCCCGGTTCGCTCTCCATGCGCTGCCGATCGGCACTCGTGAGCAGAAGTTGAGCGAGAACGGAAGGTCAGGCGTGCACCGAGTGGCGGTCGGCAGCCCGGGCATGGGTCAGCATGGCGTCGATCTCGACCGCAGGCACGGGGCGCGAGTACAGGTACCCCTGCCCGAAGCGGCAATCCATGCGGCGCAGGTGTTCCGCCTGCTCCTCGGTCTCGATGCCCTCCGACACGACGGTGAGCCCCATGGTGCGACCCAGGCCGGCGACGGCGTCGACGATGGCCGCGGCACCGGCGTCGGTGCCGAGCGCCGACACGAACGAGCGGTCGATCTTCAGGCACTCCACCGGGAAGCGAGTCAGGTAGGTGAGCGACGAGTACCCCGTGCCGAAGTCGTCGACCGCCACGTGCAGACCCATCGCCCGCATCGCCCGCAGGATGACCGTCGCCACGCGGACATCGGCCATCAGGGCCGATTCGGTGATCTCGACCCACAGACCGTCCGGATCGATGCCGTGACGGTCGATGACCCGTTGGAACATCTCGGCCACGCCGGGCGCCGCCATCTGGCGGGGAGACAGGTTCACGTTCACCGACAGGGACTCCCAGCCCGGAGTCGCCTGCCAGCGGGCCAGGTCGGCTGCGGCGATGTCGAGCACCCGCTCGCCCACCGGCACGATCAGGCCGGTGTCCTCGGCCATCGGGATGAACTCGACCGGGCTCACCATGCCGCGCTCGGGGTGCTGCCACCGGACGAGCGCCTCCACGCCGCGGATCGACCGGTCGTGGATGTCGACGATCGGCTGGTAGTGAACGACCAGCTCGTTCCGCTCGAGCGCCCGGTGGAGGTCGGTCGACGTCTGCAGGGTGGCGACGACGCGGCGACGCGTGTCGGCCTCGAACCGCTCGATGCGGTCGCGGCCGCGATCCTTCGCTCGGTACATGGCCGTGTCCGCGTCGCGCAGCAAGGAACCGGCGTCGTCGTCGGGTTCGGCGATCGCCATGCCGACGCTGGCGGTCACGAACAGGTCGCCGTCGGCCAGCAGGATCGGCTCGGCCACGCAGGAGTGGACCCGGTCGGCCACGGCCACCACGCCCGCCTCGGACTCTGCGTTCACGAGCACGGCGAACTCGTCGCCGCCGAGGCGGGCCACCAGGTCGCTCGATCGCACCACGGCGGCGAGGCGGCGGGCCACGACCTGCAGGAGCTCGTCGCCCGCCCCGTGGCCCAAGCTGTCGTTCACGAGCTTGAACCGGTCGAGGTCGATGAACAGCATGCCGACGACGGTCGTCTCACGCGCCGCGGCCAGCGCCACGCCCGTCGCCGCCAGCAGCTCGGTCCGGTTGGGCAGGCCGGTGAGCGCGTCATGGCTGGCCGACCAGGCGAGCTGGTCGGCCGTGTGGCGCGCCGCCGTCACGTCCTGGATCTGGCACACGACGAGCGCCCCGGCGGGATCGCTGTCGATGCGGCGGCCCGAGGTGCTCGTGACCACCCGCCGGCCGGTGGCGTCGTCGAAGACGACGTCCGTCGTCCACATCCCACGACTCGCGAAACGCTCGCGCAGCTCGGCGGTCGGGTCGCCCCTGCCCGGCAACGCCAGGAGCCCGTCGATGGTGCGTCCTTCGAGCTCGCCGGACGCGTAGCCGAGCATCCGTTCGAACGCGCCGTTGACCTCGACCAGTGCCCCGTCGGGCGTCGCCAGCACCATCCCGATCGGTGCCCCTTCGAACGCCGTGCGGAACAGCTGCCGGGCGTCGGCGAGCTGCTGTTCGGCGACGCGTCGCTCGCTGATGTCGCGCAACGTGACCACCAGTGCTGCGAGGGACGGCTCGTCGAGCAGGTTGCGGGCGCTGGCATCGACCCACAGCTCGGTCCCGTCACGGCGGACGATGCGCATCTCGGTCGTACCGGCGGCCGCCGGTTCCGCCCGCAGCGCCTCGAGTTCGGCGAGCGCAAACGACCGGTCGCCGGGCGCAGCGATCGAGAGCCCGTCGGCGCCCCGCATCTCGTCGGCCGTCCAGCCGGTCAGCACCGTGAACGGCTCGTTCACCTCGACCACGCGCCCAGCGGCGTCGATCACGACGACGGCCTCGACGAGCCCGTCCAGCAGCGCCCGCGACCGAGAGGCGGCGAGCGCCTCGTCACGCATCCTGGCCCGCAGCCGCTGGAGGAGGCTGCGGTTCTCCAGGTGGTAGCCGATCTGGTTGGCCAGCAGCGCCAGCGCGGTGGCCCCGCCCAGCACCAGCGACACGCCGTCGATCCGGGTCCGCCGTAGGAGGGCAACCGTCGATACGAGCGTCGTCAGCGCGACAGGGCCAAGCACCAGGGCGAGGCGTGCTCCCATGCCGAGCCCGTGCGGCCGGCGGGCCAGGCCCAGACGGTCGGCGACCGCCAGCGTGAGCACGACCACGACGCAGCCGACGAACAACGTCAGGTGCAGCCGCCCGAGTCGGGGCTGGACCGAGGTGCCGAGCACCTCGGTCGTGACGGCGCAGAGGCAGACGGCCGTGCCGCAGGCGAGGCGCACGCCACCGCGCCGGAGCCATGCCGACGTGACACCCGCGGCCGCCACGATGTGCGCCCCCGCCACCAGGAGCACGATCCGCTCGGTCCCCGTCGGCGTCGCCGGACGACCCAGCAGCAGCCAGACCAGCAGCGAGTTGGCGGTGGCCAGGAGCAGGAGCTCGGCGACGAGGTGCCAGCGCGGCGTCGTCGTGCCGAGGGCGGCGAGCTGGACGCCGGCCACCGCGACGGCCACGAGTCCGGGGACGAGGAGCAACCGCATCGCGGCGACGTCCGCGCCTTGCGTCGGTGCCAGCCGGCAGACGCCGATCACCACCTCCAGCACCGCAAACCAGCACAAGGCCCAGGCCAACGTCCTCCAGCCGAGCTCGCCGGTCTCGCGCCACCAGCGGTCGAACATCAGGGCGACGGTGATCGCCACGACCGACGAGGCGAGCTCGAGCACGGTCTGCCGGGGACCCTGGCCGTGGACCGCCACCAGCGAAATGGTCAAGGCCGCGACCAGCGCCAAGCCACCGAGGATCGCCTTCGTCCGTTCGCCCACCGATCAAGGTTCGGCGGCACCGCACATGTGTTGAGTTTTGAGACGAACCAGAAGATTCAAGATTCCGGCGGCGCCGATGGTCAGCGCGTGTCCACGACGCGGAACGCCTCGCCCAGGCGCCCCTCCCCCAGGCCGTGGTACTCACCCACCGTGGCCAACCATCCCCTGACCCGTGTTTCCATCCCCGACGCGTCGGGGAGCTGGCTGGCGTGGCAACGCAGGGCCGCCAGCTTGCGTTCGACCTGGTCTGTCACGTCGACGGCGTGATCGGCGTCGGGGCCGCCCATGAACCACACCTCACCCACCGACCAGGCCTCGAGCCCCTCCTCCGTCACCAGCTCCGTGAACGTGAACGGGTTCCGGGCGTCGGGGTAGACCGCGCAGATGGCAGCCTCGCCCGCCGCCAGGTGATCCGGGTGGCTGGCGTAGATCCGAGCCAGGTTGCGAACCGGGCTCTGCGTCAGCACGCGTTGGGGTCGCACCTGCCGGATGACCCGCGACAGGTCCCGTCGCAGGGCGAGGCCCGACTCGACCTGGCCGTCGGGGTGACCGAGGAACACCAGGTCCTTCACACCGACCGCGGCACCGGCCGCGGTCTGTTCGCGCCGGCGGAGCGGTCCCATGTCGGCCCGCGCGATCGATGGGTCGAAGCCCCCGGCATCGCCGTCGGTGACCAGGCAGTACGTGACGTGGATGCCCCGGTCCGTCCACGTCGCCACCGTGCCGGCCGCGCCGAAGTCGACGTCGTCGGGGTGCGCACAGATCACCAGGATGCGTTCGATGGCGGCGTCGTCGAGCATGCCGCCAGCGTACCGAGCCCCCGCCGCCACCGACCCGACGGGACGCGCCGTCCGGCGGACCCGATCCCAGGTTCACGTTCTGTTGCAGCGGCCGTAACACAGCCGCAACGCACCGCCACGAGCCTGGACCCGGTGACGACCCGCTTCCGCATCCGCGTCCAGCTTCCCGACCGCCCGGGCGCGTTGGCCAACCTGGCCGCCGTCATCGCGGGCATGGGCGGCGACGTGCTGTCGGTCGACATCCACGGACTCGACGCTGACAACGCGGTCGACGACCTGGTGGTCGCCCTCCCCGAGGCGACCCCCGAGCGGCTGGCGGCACGCATCGCCGAGTCGGGCGCGGGCGAGCTGCAGTGGTGGCGCCTCGAGACCGGCACCGCCGACAGCGTCGTCCGGGCGCTCGGCTGGGTTCGTCACGTGCTCGAAGCCGGCGTCGGCTATTCGGACCTCGAGGTGTCCCGGGCGCTCACCGAGATCTGCGCCGCCGACACCGCCTGGGTCGCCACCTACGTCGAGGCGCAGCACGTGGGGGCGGCGGCCGACGCGCTGGCCATCGGGACCTCGACGGTGTCGTTCCATGATCCGCTCCCTCCGGAGGTCGGAGGCGACGGCGCGAGGCCGGCGTGGCTGCTCGTCGCCGTGGACGACCCTGACGACCCGTCACTGGTGGCCTTCGTCGCCCGCCATCGACCGCAGCGGTTCACGGCCACCGAGGTGGCCCGGGCCAGCGCGCTGCTGGCGCTTCATCACGAGCTGCGTCCGGCGGTGCGCCCGCCCGCGCCCTGACGACGGATCCACCGATCGGTCGGACCGGTCGACGTACGATGCGCGCGCCGCACGTACGGTGGGGATCGACGAAAGGACGCCTGCCATGGCGAAGATCATCGACATCGAGGGAATCGGACCGGTGAGCGCCGGCAAGCTGGCCAGCGCCGGCATCACGACCACGGGCCAGTTGCTAAAAGCCAGCGCCGCGAACGCGGGCCAGACCAAGCTATCAAGCAAGACCGGCATCAGCACGAACCAGCTGCTCGAGTGGGTCAACCAAGCCGACCTGTTCCGCGTCAAAAAAATAAACACGCAGTACTCCGACCTCCTAGAGACGACCAAAATAGACTCACCGACC
>JANPGL010000460.1:0-3567 GCA_031423915.1 Actinomycetes bacterium
CCAGCAGTTCGGCCCGCTCTTCCAACTCGGCGCTCACGCCGACGGCGGCGGCAACACGCAGGCGACCACGCGAGTCGCGGGTGGCATTGGGGAACTCCTGACGCTTCAGGATGTCCTTCACCGTGATGAGACCGATGAGCACGTTGTCGTCGTCCACGAGCGGGAGCTTCTCGATGCGGTACTTCTGCAGCAGCGCCTTGGCCTGCTGGCGCGTGGTGCCCACCTGCGCCGTCACGAGGCGGTCGACGGTCATGAACTCGCTCAGCGGACGGGTGCGTTCGGCGTCGGTGGTGAAACGGATGTCACGGTTCGTCAGGATGCCGACGAGCCTGCGCTTGTCGTCCGTGATCGGTACGCCCGAGATGTGGTACTTGCCCATCAGGGCGTCGGCCTCGGCGAGCGTCGCCGTGGCCGGCAACGTGATGGGGTCGGTGATCATGCCCGACTGCGACCGCTTCACCCGCTCGACCTCGCTCGCCTGGTGCTCGAGGGCGAGGTTGCGGTGGATGACGCCGATGCCACCTTCGCGGGCCATGCCGATGGCCATGGCCGACTCGGTGACCTTGTCCATCGCCGCGGAGAGCAGCGGGACGTTGAGCACGATGTCGCGGGCGAAGCGGGCGCGCACGTTCACGTCGCTCGGCAGGACCTCGGAGTAGCCGGGGACAACGACCACGTCGTCGAACGTGAGCGCCTCGAACCGGTCGAACAGCGAGTCGTTGCGATCTGCCATGTCAGCCTCCCTGGGGGGTCGGTGCGTGGTCGACGAGCCGGGCCAACGTGGTCACCAGGAGCTGATGCTCTGTCTGGTGCACGCGGGCTTCGAGCTCGGCGAGTGTGTCGGCGGGGTGGATGGGCACGGTAGCGGTGGCGAGCACCGGCCCGTCGTCCACCCCTTCGTCGGGGACGAGGTGGATCATCACGCCCGTGGCGGTGCGCGATCCTGCCCGGGCCTCGTCGTACGCCCGCTCGATGGCATGGAGCCCGGGGAGCTCGCCGGGGAGCGCCGGATGCAGGTTCACCACGCGGCCTGGGTGCCGGTCGAGGAACACCGCGGAGAGCAGGCGCATCCAGCCGGCCAGCACCACCCAGTCGGGAGCGTGGCGCGCCACCTCGGCCGCCAGTCGGGCGTCGTAGTCGCGCCGCACCTCGCCCGTGTGCGGCGGCAGCGCCATGACCGGGATCCCGCCTCGCTGCGCCCGCGCCACGCATCCGGCGCCGGGCACGTTCGTGACCACGGCGACGACCTGCGCTGCCACGCGGCCCTCGGCGCAGGCGTCGACGATGGCCTGGAGGTTCGAGCCGCTGCCCGATGCCAGGACCACCAGACGCGCCGTCACGTCGCTCGCCGCCCGCCCGCTGCAGGCACGAGCCGCACGGTCCGGTCGCCTGGGACGACCCGTCCGATGATCCAGCTCTCCTCGGCCACGCGGTCGCGCACGGCGGCCACGTCGTCCGGGCCGACCACGAGCACCATGCCGATGCCCATGTTCAGCGTCCGGTGCAGTTCGTGGGCATCGAGCCCGGTCACGTCGCGCACGAGTCGGAAAAGTGGAGGGACGGGCCACGAGCCGAGGTCGATGTCGATCGAGGTGCCCGCGGGCAGGATGCGCGGCGGGTTCTCGACGAGCCCGCCGCCGGTGATGTGGACGAGTGCCTTGACCAGGTCGGTCTGCAGGACGGGCCAAAGCAGGTCGAGGTAGCTGCGGTGGGGCGCGCAGAGCGCGTCGACCAGGGGAACCTCGAGCGGCTCGGGGCGGGCGTCGAGCGGCAGGCCGGCGAACACGCGCCGCAGCAGCGAGTACCCGTTGGTGTGCGGACCCGACGACGCCAACCCGATCAGCACGTCGCCCGGGCGTACGTCGGGGCGGGGCAGCAACCGGTCGCGCTCGCCGACGCCCACGAGCGTGCCGGCGATGTCGAACGCCCCGGGCTGGTACACCCCGGGCATCTCGGCGGTCTCGCCGCCCAGCAGCGCACAACCGGCCGCCTCGCACGCGCCCGCCATGCCCGTCACGACCGCCGCCGCCATGGCGGGATCGAGCTTGGCGGTGGCCACGTAGTCGAGGAAGAACAGGGGCCGGGCCCGCTGGACGAGCACGTCGTCGATGCAGTGGTTGACGATGTCGACGCCCGCCACGCCGGGGCGGCCCGCCCGCGCCAGCAGCTCGACCTTCGTGCCGACGCCGTCGGTCGACGCCACCAGGACCGGGTGGTCGTAGGCGCGCAGCACCTCGGCATCGAACACGCCGCCGAAGGCACCGACGCCGCGCAGCACGGCCGGGCCGTGCGTCCGCTCGACGGCTTCCTTCATGCGGGCCACGGCATCGTTGCCGGCGTCGATGTCGACGCCGGATGCGGCGTAGCCGCCGTGGGCCGCCAGCCGGGCGACGGCGCGCCAGCCGATGTCACGACGGTGGTGACCGCCGGCGAGCGTGATGTGCGCCACCGCCTCGTACGCCGCGGCCCGAGCACTGGGCACGTCGACGCCGAGCCCGGTGACCGCCAGGACCCGGCCACCGGTGGCCACCACGTCGCCGTCGCGGCGGGTCGTGCCGGCCTGGAACACCAGACCTCCGACCCGCCCGGCGTCGTCGATGCCCCCGACGACGCCACCGGCCACCGGCGAGGCGGGGTAGCCCTCGGCCGCCACCACGATCGTGAGCGCGGCACCGTCGCGCCAGCGCACCTCGGTGTCGGCCAGGCGGCCCTGCACGCACGCCTCGGCCACGTCGAGCAGGTCGCTGTCGAGCAGCGGCAGGAGCACCTGGGTCTCGGGATCTCCGAACCGGCAGTTGAACTCGAGCAGGCGCGGGCCCTCGGCCGTGAGCATCAACCCGGCGTAGAGCACGCCTACGAACGGCGTGCCGTCGGCGGCCATGGCGTCGACCGTGGGCTGCAGGATGGTCCGGGTCAGCTCGGCCACCAGCTCGGGCGGGCACACCGGCGCCGGGGCGTAGGCGCCCATGCCGCCCGTGTTCGGGCCGCTGTCGCCCTCACCGACGCGCTTGTGGTCCTGCGCCGGTGGCATCGGCACCGCGGTACGACCGTCGCAGAAGGCGAGCAGCGACACCTCCTCGCCGTTCAGTCGCTCCTCGAGCACGACCACCCGGCCCGCATCACCGAACGCACCGCCGAGCGCGGCGGTGACCGCCGCGAGCGTGCCCGCCCGGTCGTCGGGGATCACCACGCCCTTGCCGGCGGCGAGGCCGTCGGCCTTCACCACCGCGCAGACGAAGCCGGTCCGGTCGAGCCACGCCGCGGCGTCGGCCACCGTGGTGACGGCGACGGAGCGCGGACCGGGCAAGCCGTGGCGCTCCGCGAACGCCCGGGCGAAGGCCTTGGACGACTCGAGTCGCGCGGCGGCCCGCGTGGGCCCGAAGGCCGCGAGGCCGGCGGCCGCCAGCGCGTCGACGAGCCCGGCGGCCAGCGCCACCTCGGGCCCGACCAGGACCAGATCCACCTCTCGGGCCCGGGCCAGCGCGACGAGCCCGTCCACGTCGTCTGCGGCGACGTCGACCCGACCGGGCGTGCCTGCGTTGCCGGGGGCCACCAGCAGGCGCCCGC
>JANPGL010000461.1:0-12279 GCA_031423915.1 Actinomycetes bacterium
TACACGTGCCGCTACGAGGTGCGCACCGACGGCGACGACCGGTGCCGGCTCGACTGGTACCCACGGGCCGTCGTACGGGCCGAGGCCGTCGACGTGTTCGCCACGATCGTCGACCGCGGCTGGCCGATGGTGGCCGAGGGCCTCACCGCCGCCGTGGCGGCCGGATCGTGAGGCCGCTCGTGACGGCCAGCTCGTGACCTTCGGCCCGGGACACCGCGCCCACCCGACCGGTACGTTCGACCGGTCGCCCGGGACACGACCGGACGCACGGAGGGACAGGCGATGACCGACACCGCCCAGCAGGAACGGCACGAGCAGCTGCGCGCCGAACTGGCGACCCGCACGATCTACGAGCTCCTGGGGGGCGAGGTCGGGCTTCGGGAGATCGTCGACCGGTTCTACGAGCTGATGGACACCGACGAGGCCTACGGCGCGATCCGGGCGATGCACAAGCCGGACCTCACCGAGATCCGCACCGGGTTGTTCGAGTGGCTGTCGGGCTGGTTGGGTGGTCCTCAGCTGTTCAGCGAACGCAAGGGCTCGCCGTGCCTCGTCGGGGCGCACCTGCCGCTCGGCATCGACCAGCGGGGCAGCGAACTGTGGACGGCGTGCATGACCAGGGCCATGACCGACGTCGGCGTGGCCGAGCGTTACCGCGAGGTCCTGCTGCCGTCGCTCGGTCGCATCGCCGACTCGCTGCGCACCGACGACCGCACGGGCGGCTGACGGCGACTCAAGCCCGCCCGACGTCGTCCGCCGCGGTCGCCGTCGTGACGAAGCCGAGCGCCCGATATGCGTCGAAGCGCTCGGCGTTGTAGAGCTGGTTCGACGTGGCCTCGTACGGGAACGTGGGTGCGCGCCGCTGGTAGTCGAGCAGGTCGGCGGGCTCGGCGCCGGTGAGCCCGAGCTTCACGACGACGATCGTGCCCTCGGCCGCCGGCGCGGTGGCCGTCGCCGCGTAGTGCACCGACCCCACGACGTGCGTCGCCACCTGGCGGCGAGCCGCGGGGGTCGACCCGTCGGTCGACGCGAACCGGTCGAGGTCGACCCGCACCTCGACGTTCAGCTCGGCCCGGGCCAACGCCATGGCCTGGGCCAACGTCGACGCCGTCCCGGGCTCGTCGCCCGATGCGTCCACGCACCAGATCGTCGTGCACCGGCGGCGGAGCAGCTCGACGAGACCGAGGTTCTCGTAGTGCCCGCCGTCGGACACGTAGACGAAGCGCTTGTCGAGCCGGTTGCGGCCGAACATCTCGAAGAACAGGTACCAGGGCCTGCTCCACATGCGCAGCTCGCGGCCCTCGCCCTCGACCCGGCTGCGCACCCAGGGGTGGTGCGGGTTCGGGAGCCACACGCCGAGCCGCAGGTTGAACAACGCCAGCAGGAACCGCACCGGCGCCTTCGTCATGCGCCCCATCGACGGTGAGACCGCGGCCCCGGCGATCGCCATGGCCGCCGGCAGGCTGACGCGCTTGCGGTTGTCCAGCGACAGGAACGGGCGGCCCCGCAGCGCAAGGTAGTGACGATGCAGCCACGAACCCGACCGGGGTGGCCCCGACGCGTACCACTCCAGCGGCCCGAACGAGTCCTCGAGCGCGCGCGTGTCGAACGACCACTCGTCGGCCGGCTCCTGCGGCACGCCGATGCGTTCGGCGCTGAAGATCCACGGAAGCACCTTGCTGCCCGCCGGCGTCTGGCCCCGGTCGCTCACGTTCAGCGCGGCGCAGATGACGAGCGACGGGAACCGGGCACCCGGCACGCGCTCGGCCCCCGGCACCGCACCCGGCTCGGCGCGTCGGTACGGGTAGGTCTCCGACATCGGGAACGGGTACGAGTAGCGCCGGTTCGTCACGGCCGGCAGCCCGTGGCTGGTGGTGCGGCGCAGGCCGAAGCAGGCGAACAGGCGGCGCTTGTAGGTGGAGTGGAGGGACCAGGCGACGATGTCCGCCTGCCACAGCGCCAGGGCGACGAGCACCACGGTGGCGAGCCACCACACGAGGTCCCACGCGTGCTGGGTCCGCCCGTCGACGTGCTTCACGGCGCCGCCGAGGACGATGCGCAGGAACAGGGCGAGACCGAGCACCGGGCCGGCCAGCGACGCCAGCACGCCGGCCACGGTGGGCCACACCTTGACGGCCAGACGACGGAGCCGGCGCATGCCGGCGTCGGGGACCCGCGCCGCCCGCAGCCCGGTGGCCGCCACCGCCAACGAGACCGCCAGCCCGACCGCAGCCGTGCCGGCCGAGCGCGCGTCGGTGGCCACGAGATCGGTGAGCCACGTGCCGCCCGCCGTCCCGCGACGCGTGTTCTCCATGACGGCCAGCACCGCCGGGAGCGCTACGAGCAGGGCGAGCCCGGCGAGCCCGGCGGCGAGCACGCGTGACGATCCCTTCTCCAGGATCGTGCGCGGTCGCAACCCCCAGCGACGCACGGGCGCCAGGAGCGCCAGCACGACACCGAGGCCGATGACGGCGAACACGACGGTCGGGACGATGCCGCTCACCTTCAGGTCGACCCGCTCGCACGCCGGCGTGCGCCGGCAGCCCAGGTTGCGGGCGAACTCGGGGTAGCGGCTGCCGTACACCCATCCCAGCGGGCGGCCGACCACGAACAGGACCAAGAACACGAACAGCAGCACGTTGGCGAGCCGCACGAGGACCAGCCACAGCGTCGACAGCGCGCCCCCAGGGACGTCGAGCAGGTAGCGGCAGTGGCGCCGGAGCCACAGCTCCTCGGGAGAGCCCCGGCCGAACAGCGGCGGCGCGCCGGGTGGCGGGCCGACCTCGGCGTCGGGCTCACCGGGGTAGCGGTCCTTGGCCGCCAGGGCATACGCGCCCGCCACGTACGAGCCGCCCGAGACGGCCGACAGGTAGTCGGCGTGGTCCTCGCCCGTCACGAGCCCGAGGCGGTCGTCCAACGCCTGCAGCGCGCCAAGGCCGAACGACGCGGCGCGCAGCCCACCACCCGACAGGCAGATGCCGACGGCGCTACGGGTCCTCGACGCTCCCCGATCCGACAAGATGGCCTCCGCCGACGGTCGGGTCGCAGGGTAGTTCCGTCCCGAGGGCACGGCGTCACACCCCCGTGGGAGGCTGCCGGGATGACCACCCCCACCGGCCACCTCGAACAGGTGCTCGGTCGGCTCGCCGGCCCCGACGCCGTGCCGCGCGCCGACCAGGTGGAAGCGGTCGAAGCCATCGTCCGTCCCGCGGCGCGCGTGCTCGTCGTCCAGGCCACCGGCTGGGGCAAGTCGGCCGTCTACTGGGCGGCCACCAGCGCGTTGCGCGCCGCGGGCGGTGGGCCCACGTTGGTGGTGTCACCGCTCCTGGCGCTCATGCGCGACCAGGTGAGCGCGGCCACGCGCGCCGGCCTGCGCGCCGCCACGGTGAACAGCACGAACCTCGACGACTGGGACGACGTCTTCGCCGCGCTCGACGCCGACGCGCTCGACGTGCTGCTCGTGTCGCCCGAGCGGCTCGGCAACCCGCGCTTCGCCGCTCGGCTCGACGTGCTGATGGCCCGCGTGGGGCTGGTGGTCATCGACGAGGCGCACTGCATCAGTGACTGGGGCTTCGACTTCCGACCCGACTACCAGCGCCTGGCCCGGGCCCTCCTGTCGACGCCGACGGCGTCGGTGCTGGCCACCACGGCCACGGCCAACCAGCGCGTGACCGCCGACGTGGAGGCGCAACTCGGCACCGGCACCGTCACGTTCCGCGGCACGCTGGCCCGCACGTCGCTGCGGCTGTCGGTGGTGCCGGGCCTGTCGCCGCTCGAACGCTACGCCTGGGTGGCCGACGCCCTCGTCGCGCTGGAGGGTTCCGGCATCGTCTACGTGCTGACCGTGGCGGAGGCCGACCGGCTGGCCGGCTTCCTGCGCTCGTGCGGGCACGACGTGGCGGCGTACACCGGCCAGCTCGACGGCGAGGCGCGCGTCGACATCGAAGAGCGGCTGCGCGCCAACCTGGTGAAGGCCGTGGTGGCCACGTCCGCGCTGGGCATGGGCTACGACAAGCCCGACCTCGGCTTCTGCCTGCACGTCGGCTCGCCCGCCACGCCCGTCGCCTACTACCAGCAGATCGGGCGCGCCGGGCGCGCCGTCGAGCGGGCCGACGCAGTGCTGCTGTCGGCCCAGGCCGACGAGCGCATCTGGGAGTACTTCGCCACCGCGTCGATCCCCGACCCCGACGACGTGGCCAAGGTGCTGACGCGCCTCGACGCCGGGCCGCGCTCGCTGGTCGAGCTCGAGTCGGCCACCGGCGTGCGCCGCGGGCGCCTCGAGACGTTGCTGAAGATCCTCGCCGTCGACGGCACGGTGACCAAGGAGGGCTCGCAGTGGGCCGCCACGGGCGCGCCCTACGTGCACGACACCGACAAGTGGCGGGCGCTCGCCGCGACGCGTCGCACCGAGGCCGACCTGATGCGCCGCTACGCCCATGGCGACGGCTGCCTCATGGCGTACCTGCAGGAGGCGCTCGACGATCCCTCGCCGGCGCCGTGCGGCCGCTGCTCGGTGTGCACCGGCGAGCTGCCGTCACCGGGCGGGCGCCCGAGCGACGAGCGCCTGCGCGCCGCCCGCGATCACCTGCAGGGTGTCGACGTGGTCGTCGAGCCCCGCAAGCTGTGGCCTGGCGGCGTCGCCCGCAAAGGCAGGATCCGCGGCATCGCCGAGGGCCGGGCCGTGGCCTTCGCCGACGATGCCGGGTGGAGCGAGGAGCTGCTGGCGTTGCGTCTCTCCGGTTACGGCACCATCCCGTCGGCGCTGCTCGACGGCGCCGTCGAGACGCTGCGGCGCTGGTCGAAGGTGTGGCCCGAACGACCCGTGGCCGTAGCCGCCGCGCCCGCGTTCTCGGTGGAGGCCGGCGCCAACCGGGCGCTGGCCGCCCACCTCGGCGCCGTCGGCAAGCTGCCCGTGCTCGACCTGTTCTCATGGACGGGCGGCGAGACGCCGTCCGACACGTCGAGCGCCCCGGTCGTCGCCCACCTCGAGCGGGCCGTCGCCCTGCGGCCGGGTGTGGCCCTGCCCGACGGCCCGGTGCTGCTGTGCGCCACGACCATGCGCACGGGCTGGGCGCTCACGGTCTGCGGGGCGCTCCTGGCCGAGGCCGGCTGCCCGGCCACCCTGCCGATCGTGATCCACCGACTGCCGTGATCAGCGATCGGTTCGCGCTGGCGCCGCCGGGCCCGGATCTGGCGCCCTCGGGCCCGGGTCTGGCGCCCGACGACGAGAACTGACCGCACGATCCGGGTGCTCCCGCCCGACGTGAACGCGCCGCCGGGCCTACGGTGAACGGTATGGATGCGCTCTCACCCGCCGGGCCGGTGACCTGAGTGGCGTTGGCGCTCGCCGTCGTGGCGGCCGTCGTCTACGGCGGCGGCTCGATCCTCCAGTCGGTCGGGGCCCGCCGGGCGCGCCAGGCCGGGCGCGGCACGCTCGGGGCGCTGCTCGAGTGGACGTTCGCCGCGGGCCTCGCTCTCGACCTCGCGGGCTGGCTGCTGTCGTTGGCGGCGCTGCGCGACCTGCCGCTGTTCGCCGTTCAGGCCGTGTTGGCCGGGAGCGTGGCCTCCACCGTGGTGCTGGCCCGGCTCCTGTTGGGAGCGAACATGCGACGGGTGGACACGGTCGCCGTCGGGGTGGTCGTCGTCGCCCTCGGGGTCATCGGGCTGGCGTCGGGGCCCGAGCACCCCCAACGGATCGGGCGTACCGGCGAGGTGATCCTCCTGCTCATCGCGCCCGGACTGGCGGTGGTGGCGCTGCTGGCCCGACGCGTCGGGCCGATCGCCATCGGGGCGATCGCCGGTCTGTCGTTCGGCGGCGCCGCGCTGTGCGCCCGCGCCGCCCATCCGGGGGGCACCGCGGCGGGGTTCGTGCGCAGTCCGCTCGTGTGGGGCGTCGTCCTGTTCGCCCTGACGGGCGTGGCCTGTTACACCCACGCGCTCGGCCACGGCCACGTCGGCTCGGTGACCGCCGCCCTGTGGGCCGCCCAGGTCGTCGTGCCCTCGGCGATCGGCGTGGCGCTGCTCAACGACCACGTCCGGCGCGGATGGGACGTCCCGGCGCTGGTCGCCGTGCTCGTGGCCGTGGGCGCCACCGTCGTCCTGGCCAGCTCACCGGCGGAGATGATCGCCACCGCACCGCTCGAGCGGGCCGCCGCAGACTGACGTGGGCGCTCCGCGCCAGGAGCGAGCGGCTGTGGTCAACTCTGGGATGCGGGTTCTCTGTCACACCGCCGGTGCACCCTCGCCGGTGGCACGCTGTCGTCCCGCCTTCCCCCTGTCGAACCCTGCCCGAGGAACCGCTGCATGTCCCCCGCCACCGCCTACGACGCGTCGTCCATCCAAGCGCTCAGCGGGCTCGCCCACGTGCGGCACCGGCCGCTCATGTACCTCGGGTCGGCCGGCATGGGCGCCGCCGGCCTGCACCACCTGATCTGGGAGATCGTCGACAACTCGGTCGACGAGGCCATGGGCGGCCACGGCGACCGCATCGTGGTGATCCTCCACCGAGACGGTTCGGTCGAGGTGCGCGATGCCGGGCGCGGCATCCCGATCGACCCCATCAAGGACGGCCCGCATGCCGGGCGCTCGGCGCTCGAGGTGGTGCTCACCGAGACCAACGCCGGCGGCAAGTTCGACGGCGGGTCGTACAAGGTGTCGGGGGGGCTCCACGGGGTGGGCGCGTCGGTGGTCACCGGCCTGTCGACCCGGCTCGACGCCGAGGTGTGGCGCGGCGGGCGGCGCCACGCGCTGTCGCTACGCCTGGTCAAGGGCCGCAACGGGTCGCTCACGCCGGGGGTGCCCGACCAGCCGCTGCGCGACGTGGGCCCCGCCAAGACGAAGGCCACCACGGGCACCATCATCCGGTTCTGGCCCGACCTGGCGCTGTTCAGCGACGAGCACGGCGTGCCGTTCACCAAGCCGCAGTGGTCCAACCGGCTGATCGGCGAGCGGTTCCGCCACAAGAGCTTCGTGCACCCGGGCCTGGCCTTCGAGTTGCGCGACGAGCGCGACCCGGCCAACCCCCAGACCACCGAGTGGTGCTCCCAGGGCGGCGTGGCCGACCTGGTGGCCGAGCTCACGTCCGAGTCCGACGCGGTGTCCCCCGTGCTGAGCTTCATCGGCGAGGTCGACGACACCAGCGTGCACGCCGCCATGGCGTGGACCGTCGACGGTCGCGACACGTCCATCGGCTACGCCAACGGTGTGTCGACCCCCGAGGGCGGCATGCACATCTCGGGGTTCCGCACGGCCGTCACGGAGGCGGTGCAGCGGTTCGTGACCGACCGCGGCCTGCTGAAGGACAAGGAGCAGGTGCCCACGACGCGCGACATCTTCGGCGCGGCCATGACCGTCGTGTCGATCATGATCCCCGGCCCCCAGTTCGCCGGGAACTCGAAGTCGAAGCTCATGAACACCGAGGCCGGCGCCCGTACGCGGGCCATCGTGCTGCCCGTCATGAGCCGATGGCTCGAGGAGAACCCGGCCGACGCCAAGCGCGTGGCCGACCTCGCCGTGTCGGCCATGCGGACCCGCACGAAGTCGAACGCCGAGCAGCAGGCGGCGCGGGCGCTTCTGTCGAAGGGCTCGAAGTCACGCAACGGGCTGCCGCCGAAGCTGCGTGATTGCACGGGCAAGTCGTCGCGCCCGAAGGAGTTGCTCCTGGTCGAGGGCGACTCGGCCGGTGGCACGGCGCTCGACGCCCGCGACCCCTCGTTCCAGGCCATCCTGCCGCTGCGCGGCAAGCCGCTGAACACCTACAAGGAGACCGTAGACCGGGTGGTGAAGTCGCTCGCCGATCTCATCCTGTCGATGGGGTGCGGCATCGGCGACGACTTCGACCTCGACCGGTTCCGCTACGACCGCATCGTCTGCGTGGCCGACGCCGACAACGACGGGCTGCACATCCGCTCGCTCATCGAGGCGTTCCTCTACACGTGGTGCCCCGGGTTCATCGAGTCCGGCCGGTTGTTCTACGCGCTGCCGCCCCTGTGGTCCACCATGCTGCGGGGCGAGCGGCTCTACATGGCCGACGACGCCGCGCTCGCCGCGTTCCGGGCCGAGCACCCCGACCACCGGGCGCACGTGAGCCGCATGAAGGGACTGGGCGAGATGGACCATCAGGAGCTCCGGCTGGTCATCGGCTCGGGCCGCACGATCGGCCGGGTCGTCGTCGACGACGCCGCCGGTCTGGCCAAGCTCACCGAGCGACTGTTCGGCCCGAAGTCCGAGGGCCGCAAGGCGTGGTTCCTGGAGCGCACGGGCGAAACGCTGAGCATCGCCGGCGGCCAGCTCAGCTTCGAGGGGAGCAACTGATGGCGGCGAGCAAGGGCAGGCGATCGGGTCGCGTCGTCGCCGAGGCCGACTTCACCGAGACCATCGTCGACCTGTCCGCGGCGGAGCAGCTCGACAAGGACTACTTCGCCTACGGCCAGCAGGTCATCGAGGACCGCGCCGTGCCGTCGGCCGCCGACGGGCTGAAGCCCGTGCACCGCCGGATCCTGTGGGACATGCACGTCCAGCGCCTGTTCCCCGACCGCCCGTTCGTCAAGACGGCGCGCGTGGTGGGTGACACCATGGCGCTGTTCCACCCCCACGGCGACCAGTCGATCGCCGATGCGCTCACCCGGCTCGCCCAGCCGTTCGCCAACCTGGTGCCGCTGCTCGACTTCCACGGCAACTACGGCAGCCCCGACTTCTCGGCCGCCGCCGCCCGCTACACCGAGACACGGCTCGGCTTCGCCGGCATGCTGCTGCTCGACGACATCGACCAGCGCACCGTGCCGATGGTCGAGAACTACGAGGGTTCCACCGAGGAGCCCGTCGTGCTCCCCGCCGCCTTCCCGCACCTGCTGGTGAACGGGGCCAACGGCATCGCCGTGGGCCTGTCGTCGTACCTGCCGCCGCACGACCCGCGCGAGGTGTGCGCCGCCACGCTGCACCTCGTCGCCAACCCGAAGGCCACCGTCGACGAGCTGATGGCGTTCCTGCCCGGCCCGTCGTTCCCGCAGGAGTGCACGATCACCAACGGCGACGAGATGACCGACATCTACCGCGCCGGCGTGGGCCGCGTGGTCGTGCGCGGCGCGTGGACCACCGAGGACCTCGGTCGCGGCCGCCAGCAGCTCGTCATCACCTCGCTGCCGTACGCCGACACCACGACGGGCTCGACCGAGAAGTTCATCGCCGCCGTCGGCGACGCCATCGACGAGGGCAACCTTGCCGGCATCGTCGACTACAACGACGAATCGTCCGACGGCGCCACGCGCATCACCATCGGCCTCACCACCGGCGTCGCGGCCGAGCAGATCATCCCCGCGCTGCTGCGGTGGACCAACCTGCAGGTCACCAACAAGGTGCAGATGCACTTCCTCGACGAGCACGGGTCGGTGCGGCTCTACAACCTGCGGTCGTGCATCCAGGCGTGGATCGACCATCGCGTGCGCGTCGTCGTGCGGCGGTCCGAGAACCGGCTGGCCAAGATCGCCGACCGGCTGCACCGCCTCGGTGGCTTCCTGGCGGTGCTCGTCGACATCGACCGCACGATCCAGATCGTGCGCACGTCGAAGACGCGCACCATCGCCCGCGCCGCGCTGTCGGCCGAGTTCGGCATCGACGAAGGCCAGGCCAATGCCGTGCTCGACCTGAACCTCGGCCAGCTCACCGAGGATGCCGTCATCGAGTTCCGCAAGGAGGCGACCGAGCTCACCAAGGAGCAGACCAAGCTCCAGCGCCTGCTCGGGTCGCCCACCGCCCTGCGGCGCCAGGTGGGCACGGAGCTCGAGGAGGTGATCCCCCAGTTCGAGGGGGTGGCGCCCCGCGTCACCACCATCATCACCGAGGTCGCCCAGCGCGTCTCGAAGGCCGCTCTGGTGCTCGACGAGCCCGTCACGGTGCTCGTCGACGCGGCCGGTTACCTCCAGGCCCAGCGGGCCGGATCGAAGGCCAAGCCCAAGCTCGAGCCGCTGCGCTCGTTCGACACCTCGACCGCGCAGCACCTGGTGGTGGTCACCGCCAGCGGGCAGCTGCACCGGGCGCTGGCGGCGTCGGTCCCCGCCGACAAGCCGACCGCGGCCGTCAACGTGTTCGCCGGGCTCGACCCGTCGGACCGCATCCTCGGCTGGTGGGCCGACGCCTCGTTCCCCGGCGATCTGCTGCTCGTCGTGTCCGACGGCCAGGTGAAGCGCATCGAGGGCGACGATCTGGCGGGCGGCGACCGCAAGGGCGGCATCTCGTTGCTGAAGATGGCCCCCGGCGCGCACCTCGTGTCGGTGTTGGCGTTCGACCCCGCCCGGCCGGTGTTGCTGGTGACCCGGGCGGGGCAGGCGGTGCGGTTCCCGCCCGACGACGTGCGGCCCATGGGCCGCACCGCGTCGGGGGTGCGCGGCATCAAGCTGGCACCCGGTGACGCGGTGGTCGGGGCGGCTCACCCGGCCGAGGACGACGACCGGCTGCTGGTCGTGCACGCCAAGGGCAGCGCCAAGCGGGTGGCGGTGGGCGAACTGCCGGTGCAGGGCCGTGGGACCAAGGGCGTGAAGTGCACGGTCGTGACGCCGCGCTCGGGCCCGGTCACCGCCGTCTTCGGTACGACCGACGCGCGAGACGCGACCGTGCGTGACACCGAGGGCGCGGTCCACGTGCTGTCCGTGGGTGCCTTCGCCCTCGCCGCCCGGGACGCGGCGAGCGGCAAGATCCGCGGCTTCGACGGCGTGATCGCCGGCTTCGAGTCGGTCTGAGCCGAACCGTGGACCGCGGCGGGCACGGGCACCCGGGCGGCGCGGTCGCGAGAGGAACCCCCGGCGGTGCAGCCGCTACCGTCGGCCCGTCGAGACCGGCCGGCCAAGGTGTCGGCGTGCGTACTGCGGGGAGCCACGTCATGACCGACACCACCATCGCCCGGAACCCTCGGGCGAACGATCCCCAGGACGTCGCCATCGTGGGCGGGGGCATGGCGGGCCTGCTCGCCGCGCTGCTGCTGTCGAGCGATGGGCACCGCGTCACGGTCTACGAGCGCGACGACACCGACCTGCCGGCCACCGCCGACGAGGCGTTCGACAGCTGGGACCGCAAGGGTGCGGCCCACGCCCGCCAGTCGCACGCGCTGCTGGCCCGCCTGCGCCGCATCCTGCGTGACCGGGCGCCGGATGTGCTCGAGGCGCTGCTGGCCCAGGGGGCCACCGAGCTCTCGGTCGAGCGGATCCTGCCGCCCGACATCGCGGATCGCGAGCCGCGACCCGGCGACGACGACCTGGTGCTGCTGTGCTGCCGCCGTCTCACCATCGAGTGGGTGCTCCGCAACGCCGTGACCGCGCAGCCGAACGTGGTGTGGCGCGGCGGCGTGGGGGTGGTCGGGTTGATGGCCGACGGCGCGGTCGTGCGCGGGCTCCGACTCGACGACGGCTCGACCGTCAGCGCCGACCTCGTGGTCGTCGGCGGCGGCCGCAACTCACCCGTGCTCGACTGGATCGCCGCGCTCGGCGGGCCCGTGCAGCCGACCGAGGAGCAGAGCGACGCCGGCATCATCTACCTGTCGCGCTTCTACCGGCTCCGCGACGGACGGGAGCTGCCGCTGCTCACCAAAGACGGCGCCGGTGGCGACCTCGGCTACGTGGCGTTCGCGGGGTTCTACGGCGACAACCGGACGTTCTCGATCACTTTCGGCGTGCCCACCGGCGACCGCGAGCTCATGGCCCTGCGCGACCCCGACGCCTGGGAGGCCGCCATCCGCACGCTCACGCCGCTCGATCCGTGGACGCTCGAGGGCCTGGCCGATCCGATCACCGGTGTCGAGTCGATGGCGGGTCTGCGGAACCGGATCCGCCGTTTCGTCGTCGACGGCGAACCGGTGGCGCCGGGCCTCGTCGTCATCGGTGACGCCGCGCTGGCCACCAACCCCTGGTACGGCAAGGGCTGCTCGCTGGCCGGCATCGCCGCCGAGGCGCTGTCGGACGCGCTCGTCGAGCACGGCCGCGACCGGGCGGCATTGGCCCACGCCATGGATCGGGCCGTGCGCACCGAGTTGGAGCCGCACTACACGGTGTCGGTCCGCCAGGACGCCGACCGGATCAAGCTCCACGAGGCGCTGCACGCCGGCTCGGAACCCGACGCCGCCGCGGCCGCCACCCGCGACTTCATCCTCAACGGACTCATCCCGGCGACCCGCGTCGACGCCGACGTGTTCCGTGCGTTCTTCCGCTCGTTCAACATGCTCGACGCACCCGACGCGCTCATCTCCGACCCGAAGGTCATCGGCGCCTCCATGGCCGCCCACGCCGCCAAGGA
>JANPGL010000462.1:0-20557 GCA_031423915.1 Actinomycetes bacterium
GTCGAGCGCGGCGAGCGCCAGGTCGAGCGCGTCGTCGTAGGTCTCGGCCGGGGAGATCAGCACCGACGTGCCCGGCAGCGGGCCGAGCCACCCCCGGTCTCCGAGCTCGACGGCAAACGAGACAGCGAACGACACGAGCAGGCGCAGCAGTCCCGTCGAATCGTTGGGCACGTGGCCGGGGGAGGTCCGTCGGGACACCGCCTCGCCGAGCGACGGGATGCGGCGCCGCCCGAGGCGGCCCGTGCGCAGCAGCGCCAGGCGCACCCGCGTCGCGCCCTGCCGCCAAGCGTGCACGGCGTCGCCGTCGACATCCGTGCCGGCGTGCGGCAGGTTGCGGTGCCGCCCCAGCAGCGCCGCGGCGAGCAGGTCTTCCCCGCCCTCCAACGAGTGGAAGGCCACCATGGCGGGCGGCTCGGGCAGCCGGTGCGCCGCCGGGTGCCGGGCGACCGCCTTGCCGAGCTCGGCCGTCGTGCGCTCGTCGTCGTGGGGGTGGTCGTCGTAGTGGCTCTCGGGGTCGGCGTCGTGCCAGCCGGCGATGCGGTCGAGCACCCGGTCCTGCACGTGGGCAGACCAGCGGGTGAACTCGTCGAGCACGGCGGCGGGCCGCATGCCGCCCACCAGGAGCGGCTCGACGACGAACCCGCGGTACAGCGCCAGCGCGGCATCGGCCCGGTCGGCGGCTCGCAGCGCCTCGGCGAGCGCCGCTTCGCCGACCACGGCGACGGCGGCGCGATCGGCGTCGGTCTCGAGCGCCCGGGCGAGCGGTTGGGTGTCCCACAGGAAGCGGGCCACGAGCCCGTCGGTGCGCCCGGCCCACGGCCGGCGTCGCATCGAAACCTGGGCGACGACGCGCTGTCGCGTCGTGACGAGCCGTTCGAGCAGGCCGGCGTCGCCGAAGCCGCTGCGCTCGTTCAGCTGCGTGGCGTGTGCGAGCTCGTGGGCCACCACGGCGGCGAGCGTCGGCCGGTCGAGTGTGATCAGCAGCGGGACCCCGAGCCTGAGCTCGGTGCGCCGCGTGCGCCCGCGGTGGCGGAAGCTGGCGTTGGGGCTGGCGTCGAACGAGAGGCGGTGGGGGAGCGGCGCGCCGAGCGCGTCGGCGGTCTCGGCGACGAGCGC
The DNA here is from genome assembly GCA_031423915.1 of Actinomycetes bacterium. Classification (GTDB taxonomy): domain Bacteria; phylum Actinomycetota; class Acidimicrobiia; order Acidimicrobiales; family Ilumatobacteraceae; genus JANMAT01. The sequence continues at coordinate 1,117 of JANPGL010000462.1, forward strand.
CCACAGCTCGGGCTCCTCTTCGGGGGTGACGGCGCGCCCGCCGTCGCGTCGCCAGAGGAGGGGAAGCAGGAGCCAGGCCAGGGGGAGAAGGAGCGGCCACGGGTGGCCCACGACCACCGCGAGGCCCACCGCGGTGGCGATGGCCACCACGGGCTGGAGCAGCGACGGGACGAGCGCGAGCGGGCCACCGAACCGGAGGAGGTAGAGGCGGGCCTGGCCGCGCGTGAGCGCCGTGCCGGCCAACGCCCCCGAGCCGGTCGTCATCGCCTCTCCTTGCTCACCCGATGCTCCGTGTTCGCCCGCGCGTTCCCTGAACCTTCGCTGCCCTCGGGTCGGCGGCCGATCGACGGGCCAAGCGTACCGATCCGCGAGCCGTCGTGTGGCCGGGATCAGCGTCCCGTTGGACCGGGCCGCGCCGACGGCTGCACACTGAGGGCTCCATGTTTCTCGCGCTCAAGGAGATGAGGCGGGCACCGGTGCGGTTCGGGCTGCTCATGGCGGCCATCGCCCTGCTCGTCTTCCTCATCCTCTTCCAGTACACGCTGCAGAACGGCCTGATCACCTCGTTCGTCGGCGCCATCCGCAACCAGAACGCGCCCGTCCTCGTGTACGCGGTCGACGGCCAGCGCACGCTCCAGGGCAGCGTCATCACCGACCCCATGCGAGCGGCCGTGGCGGGTGTCGCCGGTGTGGCCGAGGTGGGCGACATCGCGGCCAGCACGTTCACGGTGACGGCCGGCGGCAAGCTTTCCGACGCCACCGTGTTCGGGTACACGGTCGAGAGCCTGGGAGCGCCGCGGGCGCTGACGTCGGGACGCATGCCCGCGGCCGACGGTGAGGTCGTGGCGTCGGCAGCCGACGTGGCCGACGGTTTCGCCATCGGCGACGTGGTGCGGGTCGAGCCGGGTGGCTACACGATGACCGTCGTCGGTCTCGCCGACGACATCCAGCTGAACGTCACGCCGACCCTGTTCGGCTCGTTCGCCACCTACGGCGCCGCGCTCGTGGCGCGGAACCCCGACGCCACCGCCGCCCCCGCCGGGGTCTTGGCCGTGCGCCCGGCCGAGGGGGTCAGCGCCGGCGCCCTGGCCGCCCGCATCAGCGCGGCGAGCATCGACATCGAGGCGTTCACTCGGGCCGACGCGGCGGACAAGACGCCGGGGGTCGCCCAGGTGCGCAGCTCCTTCCTCGTCATCTTCTTGCTCTACGGCCTCGTGGTCCCGTTGTTGACCGGACTGTTCTTCCTCATCATCACGTTCCAGAAGGCGGGGGCTCTCACGCTGCTGCGAGCGGTCGGCGCGCCGGCCGCGCGCCTCGTCCGTTCGCTGCTGGTGCAGGTGGTGATCGTCATGGCCGTCGGCGTGGCCGTCGGGGTGGCGCTCTACGCGCCGCTGGCCAGCCGGCGGCTCGGCGGGATCCCGCTGCGCTTCGAGACGGGGGCGGTGCTGTTCTGGACCGTGCTGCTCATCTCGTTCGGGACGTTGTCGAGCCTCGTGTCCGTGCGGCGGGTCCTGCGCATCGACCCGATCGCCGCCACCACCGGAGCGGGGGTGGGGCGATGAGGCTGGCGCTGCGAGAGCTCCGTCGTCAGCCGGGGCGCTTCGTCGTCGCCACCGCGCTGCTCACCCTCGTGGCCCTGCTGCTCATCTTCCTCGGCGGCCTGCTCGACGGCCTGATCCGCCAGTCGACCGCGGCGATCGAGGCCCAGCGCGGCGACGCGCTGGTCTTCTCGTCGACGGCCAAGGTGTCGTTCGTGCGAAGCCGCATCACGGCCGATGTGCGGGCCCGGGTCGATGCCGCACCGGGGGTCACCGCCACGGGTGGCCTCGGGGTGGCGCAGCTCGGCGGGCGCGTCGACGACCCGAATCGCAAGACGCTGGCCAGCCTGGCGGTCTTCGGCTACGAGCTGGCCCCCAAAGGCGTTCCCGAGCCACCGCCGCCGGGACAGGGCTACGCCGACGACATGCTGCGGGACGACGGTGTGAAGGTCGGCTCCACGATCTACGTCGGCCCGGCCCGCCAGCCGCTCCGGGTGATCGGGTTCGTGTCGGGCACGCCCTACGCCGGGCAGGGCACCGTGTGGGTGGCCGCCGACACCTGGCGCTCGTTGCTCGAGGCCAACCGGCCGGGCGACCGCCTCGGCGCCGGCACGTTCCAGGCGCTCGTGGTGCGAGGCACGGGTGACCGGTCCGCCCTGCCCGCGGCCATCGACGCCGCCACCGGCGGGGCGACCCGCACGCTGGGCGTGGACGAGGCGGCGTTCGCGCAACCCGGGGTGAAGGAGCAGAAGGGCACCTTCAACCAGATCATCGGTGTCACCGTCGTCATCGCCATCGTCGTGGTGGCGCTCTTCTTCGCACTGCTCACGGTGGAGCGCGTCGGCTTGTACGGCGTGCTGAAGGCCGTCGGTGCGCGGAGCCGCACGCTGTTCGCCGGCGTCGTGATCCAGGCCGTGGTGGTCACGGCCGTGGCGTCGGCACTGGCCAGTGTCCTGGCCATCGCCGCTTCCGTCACCGGCGCCACGGGCTCGCTTCCGTTCACCCTGCTGCCGGGGCGGCTCGTGCTCAGCGTGGCGCTCCTGCTCGTGGCCGCCATCGTCGGTTGTGCGTTCTCGCTTCGGCGGGTGCTGCGCGTCGATCCGGCGTCCGCCATCGGGGGCGGGGCATGACCTCCCGACCAGTGCACCGCACTCCCTGTTCCCCCGAGGTGATCCGATGACCGTGCTGACCGACGTGGCGCTCGACCTGGCCGACGTGCGAAAGGTGTACGGCTCCGGCGAAGGAGAAGTGGTGGCGCTCGATCACGCCACGCTCTCGGTGGGCCGCGACGAGATCGTGGCGCTGCTCGGGCCCTCGGGCTCGGGCAAGACGACGTTGCTGTCGATCGCCGGCGGACTGCTCACGCCCACCTCGGGCCGTGTGGTGGTCGGGGGCCAGGACATCTCGCAGGCGTCGGCGCGCGAGCTCACCGAGTTCCGTCGCACCACCGTCGGCTTCGTGTTCCAGTCGGTCAACCTGGTGTCGTTCCTGACGGCCCGCGAGAACCTGCTCGTCGTCGACGAGTTCGGCGGCCGACGGGGCGCGGCGGGCCGTGCCCGCGCCGACCAGCTGCTCGGCGAGCTCGGTCTGACGCACCGCGCCAACAACCTTCCGTCGCAGCTCTCGGGCGGCGAGCGTCAGCGCGTGGCGATCGGCCGGGCGCTGATGAACTCGCCGAAGCTCGTCCTGTTCGACGAGCCGACCTCGGCGCTCGACTCGAAGATCGGCGAGCAGGTGATGGACCTGATCCGCTCCGAGGTCAAGGGCCGGGGCACCGCCGGGGTCATCGTCACGCACGACACGCGCATGACGCACGTGGCCGACCGGACCGTCCACATCTCCGACGGTCGGCTCGACGCCTGAGTCGGTCGCGTCAGTGCGCGGCCCGAGCGGTCCGCACCGAGCGGGCGAGCGCGGTGGCGGCGCCCGCGGCGAGCGCAAGGCTCACCGGCGCGTAGTACGTGCGGTCGAGCCGGCGGAAGCGCTCGCCTCGACCGGCGCCGCGCACCAGCCGGCTCGTGCTGCCGGTCAGGCCGAGGACACCCCGCAGCGCCAGCACACCAGCGATGACGCCGAGCCCGACGCGGCGCCAGCGCGGCGGCACGATCGGCACGCCCGCCACGAGCGTGGCGGCGCCGGCGAGCAGCCCCGCCATGGTGGCGCATGCCGCCGGGCCGGGCACCTCGTCGGCGCCCACCATGGCGTCGGCCAGCTCTGCCCGCGTGGTGAACGGGAACGCCGACCCTCCCGCCCAGGCCCCGTGCACGCCGGCGAGGCCGGCGAGCGTGGCGGCCGTGAGGCCCTGCGGGACGCCGGGCAGCCGCAGGACGCGCACCACCGTGCGGACGAGGCGGAACGGGATGCTCATACCGGCACGCTACCGATCGGCGGCAGCAGCCGTCGGTCGCCCGCCGAGCGGGCCGTCAGCTCGTCGGGTCCTCGAGCTCGAGCAGGAACGTCTTCGCCTCGAGCCCGCCCGCGAAGCCGGTGAGGCTGCCGTCAGCGCCGACGACCCGATGGCACGGGACGATGATCGACACCGGGTTCCGTCCGACGGCCGCGCCCACGGCGCGAGCTTTGCGGTTGTCGCCGAGCCGGGCCGCCTCGGCGCCGTAGGTGCTCGTGGCGCCGTAGCCGATGGCCAGGAGACCGTGCCACACCTTCACCTGGAACGCCGTGCCGTGCAGGTCGAGCGGTACGTCGAACGTGCGCCGCTCACCGGCGAGGTACTGCGCCACCTGGTCCATGGCCCTCGCCAGCACCGGGTGGTCGGGGCGCTCCGCCAGGTCGTCGGGCAGGACGACGCGGCCCGGTCGTTCGACGGGCCACAGCACGGCGCGCAGGCCGGCGTCGGAGCCGACGAACGTGAGGCGGCCGAGGGGGGAGTCGAGGTGGGCGACAGCGTGGGTCATGAGGAGGCCTCCTGGGGACGGGGGACGGACGGGCCCGGTCGGGTCAGACTCGACCAGAGGTGCATGAGTGCGTAGGAGCGCCACGGCCGCCACCGCTCGGCGAGCGCCGCCGCCGTGGCGGGGTCGCCGGCCGAACCGAGGCGTTCGAGCGCGTGGCGCACGCCGAGGTCGGAGGGGAGGAACGCGTCGGGGTCGCCGAGGGCCCGCAGGGCGATGTACGACGTCGTCCACGGACCGATGCCCGGCAGCGCCTGCAGCCGGGCGTCGAGCTCGTCGCGGTCGGCGCCCGGATCGAGGACGATGTCGCCGTCGGCGATCGCCCGGCACAGACCGGTGAGCGCTCGTTTGCGGGCCGTCGGCATGGCGAGCAGTGCCGGGTCGATGGCGGCGAGCGCGCCGGCGGTGGGGAACAGGTGGGTCAACCCGCCGTCGGGTGCGGCCAGCACCTCGCCGCACGCCTGCACGAGGCGGCCGGCGAGCGTGCGGGCGCCCGCCACCGAGACCTGCTGGCCGAGCACGGCGCGCACGGCCAGTTCGCTGCCGTCGACGGTGCCCGGCACGCGGCATCCCGGCGCGTCCCCGACGAGCCGGCCCAGCAGCGGGTCGGCGCCGAGCGCGTCGGCCACGGCTACCGGGTCCGCGTCGAGGTCGGCGACGCGCCGGGCCCGGGTCACCGCGGCCGTGAGGTCGGTGAGGTGGTCGAGGCGCAACGTGCAGGCCACGTAGCCGTCCGCCGGGGTGAGCGCCACCACGCCTGATCCGTGGGGCAGCCGCAGCGTCCGCCGGTACGTGGTGCCGTCCCACGACTCGACGCCGGGCACCGCTCGTGTCCCGAGGAACTCGAAGACGCTCGCCGGGTCGAACGGGGCCCGGTACGGCAGGCGCAACGACAGCGCGCCGCCGCCGGTCGGTGGGCCGAGGCGTGTGTGCGCCGTGGCCCGGAGCTCGGACGGGGTGGACGCGAAGACCTCCCGGACCGTGTCGTTGAACTGGCGGATGCTGGCGAAGCCCGCGGCGAACGCCAGCTCGCTGAACGCCAGGTCCGTCGTCTCGACGAGCAGCCGCGCCGTCTGGGCGCGCTGCGCCCGGGCGAGCGCCAGCGGCCCGGCCCCCACTTCGGTGGTCAGCTGGCGGGTGAGGTGACGCTCGCTGTAGCCGAGCCGACGGGCGAGACCGGCGACGCCGTCGCGGTCGACGACGCCGTCGGCGATGAGGCGCATGGCGCGTCCCACCAGGTCGGCGCGGGCGTTCCATGCGGGCGAGCCGGGCGTCGCATCCGGGCGGCACCGCTTGCACGCCCGGAACCCCGCCGTCTGGGCGGCCGCGGCCGTCGGGTAGAAGCGCATGTTCGAGCGCTTCGGCGTCATGGCCGGGCAGCTCGGTCGGCAGTAGATGTGCGTGGAGGTGACGGCCACGAAGAACCAGCCGTCGAACCGGACATCGCGGCTGCGCGCCGCCCGGTAGCAGCGTTCGGGGTCGTCGATCACCCGTTCATCGTCGCAGCCGTGGAGCGAGGCGGCTAGCGGGAATCGGACGATGCGACGCCCGTGCGCCCGCGTGAACCGGACGGAAACTGCGGGGGTGCGACGAGCAGAGCGTGGTATCGTTCCCAGCTACATCACGAGTGACCAGCCGGCTCGCCGGTCGGTCCGGCAACCTGGGTCGGACGCCCAAGGTGCCTGCTTCCTCCGGGAGGCGATGTGGCCGGTCCGCCGGCAACGAAGCGTCCGCTCGTGATGCCGATACCCACCGACACACGAAGGAGACCGGCGTCATGCGCGAGCCCTCGCCCGTCACGGGCGCCTGGCGTCCCGGCGACCCCGCCGGCCGGCGTCGCCTCTTCACGATCGGCACGGGACGTCGTTTCCCGCTCGACGGGGGCGGGTCGCTCGCCGAGGTGACCGCGGCGTACGAGACCTGGGGCACCCTCGACGCGGATGCCGGCAACGCCGTCCTCGTGTGCCACGCATGGACGGGGGACAGCCACGTCCTCGGCCCGAGCGGTGTCGGCCATCCCACCCCGGGTTGGTGGGAGGGCATCGTCGGCCCGGGTGAAGCGATCGACACCGACCGCCTCTTCGTCGTCTGCGCCAACGTGCTCGGCGGCTGCCAGGGGTCGACCGGGCCGGCGTCGATCGACCCGGCGACCGGCCGGCCCTACGGTTCGTCGTTCCCGGTCGTGACGATCCGAGACATGGTGCGCGTGCAGGCGGCGCTCGCCGATCACCTGGGCGTGGCGGCGTGGGCCAGCGTGATCGGCGGGTCGATGGGCGGCATGCAGGCGCTGGAGTGGGGCATCACGTACCCGCAGCGCGTCCGGTCGATCGTGGCCGTGGCCACGTGCGCGCAGGCCACGGCACAGCAGATCGCATGGGGCGCGGTCGGGCGGCGCGCCATCCGGCTAGACCCGGGCTGGCGTGGCGGCGACTTCTACGACGCCGCGCCCGGCGAGGGGCCGCACGAGGGCCTCTCGACGGCGCGCATGCTCGCCCAGATCACGTTCCGGACGGACGACGTGTTCACCGACCGGTTCGGACGCTTGCTGGCGCCCGGCGATCGACCGCCGGCCGGCCGATCGTTCGACCTGTGGCAGCGATTCGAGGTGGAGCGGTACCTCGACCACCACGGCGACAAGCTCGTGCGCCGGTTCGACGCCAACAGCTACCTCGTGGTCGGCAAGGCCATGGACCTGCACGACGTCGGCCGGGGTCGCGGCGGGCTCGCCGCCGCCATGAAGCGCGTCGTCGCACCGGTCCTGTCGATCGGGGTCAGCTCCGACGTGCTCTACCCGTCGTACCAGCAGCGCCAGATCCACAACCTCGTCGCCGAGCACGACCGGGGTCCGGTTCGCTCGCGCTACGCCGAAGTCGAGTCGCCGCACGGACACGACGCCTTCCTCATCGAGACCGATCAGGTCTCCGCCCCCATCGCCACCTTCCTCGACGAGGTCACCAAGCCGTGAACACCGACGACGACGAGCGCCCCCTCGCCAGCCACCTGCACGCCGACACGAAGGCGATCCGAGCCGGTCGCGTCGCCAACGGCGCCAGCCTGGCAACGCCCCTGTGGTCGTCGTCGGTGTGGGCCAACGGCGACCTGACGACGGCCCGCCGCAGCTCGACAGGCACCCGCGTGCAGCAGTTCTACTCGCGCTACGCCAACCCCACGGTGGCGTCGTTCGAGGATGCGGTGGCCGCGCTCGAGGATGCGGAGTCGTCGCTGGCGTTCGCATCGGGCATGGGCGCGGTGTCGAGCGTCCTGTACGCGCTGTGCTCTCCCGGCGATCATGTCGTCGCCGGACGTCACGTGTACTCGGGCACCCAGATGCTGCTCCAGCTCCTGCAGGCCCGGTTCGGCGTCGACGTCACCTGGGTCGACGGTCACGTCGCCGGCTCGTACGCCGCCGCGGTGCGCCCGGGCAAGACCGTCGTGGTGTGGGCCGAGACGCCCGCCAATCCGCAGATGACGCTCACCGACCTCGACGAGCTCGGTGCCATCCGCGGGCCGTTCACGATCGTCGACGGGACGCTCGCCACGCCCCACCTGCAGCAGCCGCTCCGGCACGGCGTCGACCTCGTCGTGCACTCGGCCACGAAGGGCATCGCCGGCCACAACGACGCCACCATCGGGGTCGTGTCGGGCGAGCGCGACCTCATCGACGACATCTGGCGCTACGCCGTGCTGCATGGTGCGTGCGCGTCTCCGCACGATGCGTTGAACGCCCTGCGGGGCATCCGCACGCTGCCGCTGCGCGTCGAGCGCCAGAGCGCCACCGCCCTGTCGTTGGCCGAGCAGCTGGCCAAGCACCCGGCGGTGAGGACGGTCAACTACCCGGGCCTGTCGACGCACCCCCAGCACGAGCTGGCCGTGCGCCAGATGCGGGCGTTCGGCGGGTTGCTGAGCTTCGACCTGGCCGGTGGTGCCGCGGCGGCGAAGCGGTTCTGCGAGACGGTGCGCGTGGTCCAGTTGGCGTCGTCGTTGGGTGGACCCGAGACGCTGGTGACCGTGCCCGCGCAGACGACGCACGTCGGTCTGGACCCCGACGACCAGCAGGCCGCCGGCATCGGCCCGGGGCTCGTGCGCGTGTCGGTCGGCCTCGAGCATCCCGGCGACCTGTGGGCCGACGTGTCGGCCGCGCTCGCCGACTGAGCAGCGCGGCTCAGCCCACCGCGTTCCCCGACGAGCGCGCCACGAGCGCGTCCATCACCGCGACGGCGTGGGACGTGACGGGGATGCGGAGCTCGCGCATGGGGTCGCCGTCGATCAGGTAGACGGCCCGCCGACCGTTCGTCGACTCGCCCCGGGCGATCACCCGCACCGGCGGCAGGGGCCGGCGCAGCGGGCCGATTCGGGTGATCACCTGCACGAGGTCGCCGTCGACGAACACGCGGGCGTCGCGCCACCGCAACGCGAACGCGGAGCTGTTCGACGACCCGCCGCCGCCCCCGGCGAACACCCCCGCGAGCGCCCCGCGGGACGTCTCGGCGTCGCGTCGGGTGTGGCGTTGGGCGTGGTCGTCGGTGAGCAGCGGCCGAGTTCGGGCGGTGAAGTGCGTGCCGTCCTTCGAGGACCAGTGCGGCTCGTAGCGCCAGCCGAACCAGACGAGCGCCAGGAGCACCGCCACGAACAGCACGAACGACAACGCATCTCCCACGTCCCCAGCTTCGCCCACGCGAGGGGAGCGAGGCACACTCGTGGCGTGCCCGAAGGGATCGAGGTCGAGCTGTACCGGCGAGCCGCCGACGCCACCCTGGGCCGGCGCATCGCCTCGGTCCACGCCCCCGACCCCTGGTTCCTGAAGCGGGGCCTCGACGCCGGCGGGCTCACCGCGGCCGTGCACGGCGCCCGCGTGGCGGGCACGCGCCGGCGCGGCAAGCTGCTCCTGCTCGATCTGGAACGGCGCCACCGGCCCGTCACGCTGGGCCTGCGCTTCGGGATGACCGGCCGTCTCGTCGTCGACGGCCGAGCCTCGATCGACGGGCTCGAGTACGGCCCGAACCGCTCCGACCCCTCGTGGGAACGGTTCGGGCTCGTGTTCGCCGGCGGTGGACGGCTGGTGATCGACGACCCCCGGCGGCTCGGTGGGGTCGAGCTCGAACCCGACGAGGACGCGCTGGGGCCCGACGTGTTCACGATGCGACCCGCCGAGCTCGATGCCGCGCTGGCCTCTGGCGCCCCGCTGAAGGCCCGGCTGATGGATCAGTCCCATGTGGCCGGGCTCGGCAACCTGCTGACGGACGAGGTCCTGTGGCGGGCCGGGCTCGACCCCGCTCGGCCGGCCGGCTCGCTCACGCGGGCCGAGCGGGCCGTGCTGCGGCGCACGATCGGGCAGGTGCTGCGCACGCTCACCCGCCGGGGTGGATCGCACACGGGCGACCTGCAGCACGCCCGCGTCCGCGGCGGCACGTGCCCTCGCGATGGCGCAACGCTGCTGCGGCGGACGGTGGGCGGGCGCACGACCTACTCGTGTCCGCTGCACCAACGCTGACCAACCGGCTCCCGGTGCACGTCACGGGCCACGTCCGCGTGCGATGCTTGGAGGGATATGCGAGGACGGGCGAAGCGGCGAGCGACCGGCGCGCACGCGGGAGCGCTTACGGTGATGGTGTTCGTCGTGCTGGCGTCGGTCTCGGCGACCCGCCCCGCCGGCGCGACCACGCCCCCGCCGTCGCCGACGATCGGCGGCACGATCGTCCCGGGTACCCAGATCATCCGGGCGTCGACCACCCCGGCCCCGGCGGCCCCGCCGCCTACGGCGGCCCCCCGCACGAACCCGCCGGCCACGCAGGCCGCGCGCAGCCAGACGACGGCCGCGCCGGCGCGCACCACGGTGGCTCGCACGACGGTGCCGCCCACCACCGAGGCGCCGACGACCGTGGCCACGACGGTCCCGGCGACGACCGAGGCGCCCTCGACGACGGAAGCGACCGTGGCCGGCGCGGTGGCGGCGACCACCGCCCCCAGCGTCGGCGATGCCGCGGCGAGCAGCCGCAACAGCAGGATCGCCTGGGCGCTGGCGCTCATGGGCCTTCTGGTCGGCGGCCTGACGGCATGGTTCTGGTTCTCGACGAGGCCGGTGCCCGTCGGGATGGCTGGTCTGGCCGAGATGGGCACGCCCCGTTGGTGGAGGGCCGATGGCGGCAAGCGCGAGCAGATCCTGGCCCGAAGCCGCAAGGGCACCGCTCCGGTCGGAGACGACGCGTTGCTCGTGTCACTCGTCGACGTGGCGGACGCCCCGCCGCCGGTGGATATGCCCGCCTGGGCCCGCGACCCCGCCCCGATCGGCGCGTCCGTGCCCGCGTCGTGGCCGGCGGCGGCGTCGGTCGACGGTCGCACGGACGATCGGACGCCACCTGGCGGGTTGCCCCTGCCGCCGGCCGAGACCCGGGCCGCATCCGCGGCCGAGATGGTCGACGCTCCGTCTCCCGAGCCGTCCGAGCCGTCCGAGCTGTCGGAGCTGTCGGAGCTGTCGGAGCTGTCGGAGCTGTCGGGGCTGTCGGAGTCGGCGCCGGTCCTCGCCGGCTCCGCCTCGGCTGCGGACAGCGTGTCCGTGGCCACGCCGTGGGCGCCGCCCCGCACGGGCGAAGAAGCGGCGACCGCCGGCGACCACGGGTAGCCTCGAACCCATGAGCGAAGGTCTCGACGTCGACGCCATGCTCGCCCGGTTCAAGGAGCGGGCGGCGGCCGTGAAGCGGCGCCCTCTGCCGCCCGTGGCCGGCGCCGAGCGGGCGCAGTTCATCAAGCAGGCCGAGCTCGACTTCATGGACTTCGCCATCGTCGGCGACGCCGAGGGCAGCATCACGGACGGCGTGCTCACGCTGCGCGTCGATCTGCGCCCGCCTGCTGCGCGTGACTGACGCCGGGCTGGCGGTCTCCCGGTCCCGCCCCGTGCTGCGCCGCGTCGGCGCGCCCCACGTCGCCCTTGCCGTGGTCATCCTGGTGTGGTCCCTCGGCCCGTTGATCAATCGGGGTATGCACGCCCGGGGAACGGTGGCCGGCTTCTATCGCATGTGGCTGGCGGTGCCGGTGTGCTTCGCCGTGGCGCGGTGGAGGCGCACCCCGGTCACGTGGGATGCGCTGCGGCGTAGCGCACCCGCAGGCGCCCTGTTCGTGTCTGCCTACGTCTTCAGCTACGAGTCGTTGCACCGCACGACCGTGGCGAACTCGTCGCTCATCGGCGCGCTGCAGCCTCTGCTGGTGATGCTCGGCGCCTACCCCCTGTTCGGCGAGCGGTTCGGGCGCCCCGAGCTGAAGTGGGCCGCCGGTGCGCTGGCGGGCATCGCCGTGTTCGTGCTCAGCGGCCACGGCGGCGGTCGCGCCGGGCTGGTCGGCGACCTGCTCGCCGTCGTCAGCCTCGTGCTGTGGTCGGCGTACTTCCTCGAGATGAAGCGATGCCGCCCCGTGGTGCCCGTGGCGGCGTTCCTCGCCGGCGTGTTCACCACGGGTGCCGTCCTCATCGCGCCGTACGCGCTGGTCACGGGCGCCCCGGTCGGCTCGATCACCGCGCACGACCTGCTGCTCATGCTGGTCATGGTCCTGCTGCCCGGGATGATGGGCCACGGACTGATGACCTGGGTCCAGCGCCACGTCGAGGTCGGGCTGGCCGTGATGCTCACCCTGGCGTCGACGGTGCTCACCGCGGTCGGGGCGTGGATCCTGTTCGCCGAGCCGCTGGCCCCGGCGCAGGTGCTCGGGGGAGCGCTCGTGCTCGTCTGCCTGGCCGGGCTGCTGCAGCACCGGAACAGGCGGAACGCGGTTGGGCAGGTCGAGGTCCCCGTGCTAAAGTGATGGCCCACGCGGACGTGGCTCAGTTGGTAGAGCATCACCTTGCCAAGGTGAGGGTCGCGAGTTCGAATCTCGTCGTCCGCTCCAAGAAGTACCAGGTCAGACGGTACGAAGGCCGCCCTTTCCGGGGCGGCCTTCGTCGTTCCCGTCCCACGACGTCCTGCGCGAGCCGACGGCACCGGGCACCACGAGACGGCATCCGACGGCACGGAACAGCACCAGCCGAACAGTTCGTCACGCCGCCGACGCCCGCCGCGGACGGTGGGAAGTCCGGTCGCCCGACCGGCCCTCGGCGCACTGGCGCGCGAGTACACATATCTCGCGTTGTCGCGAGAGAGGTGAGTCGGTACACTTCCATCGCGTGAGCGCGAGAGAAGTGGACCTGCTGTCAGTGGACGACGCAGCCCGCCTCCTCGGCGTGCACCCGGGTCGGGTCCGCCAGCTCGTCGCCGCCGGGCAGCTGGAGGCGCACAAGGTGGGCGGCCGGTGGCTGCTGCCTGCATCGGCGGTGGTGGACCGCCACGACGCCCAGCGCCCGGCTGGCCGGCCGCTGTCGCCGCGGGCGGCATGGGGTCTCCTGGCCGTCGCTGCAGGGCAACGGGCGTCGTGGCTGTCGCCCTCGGAGGAGCGGCGGGCGCGGGCTCGCGCCGCCGGCTGGCCGCTCGAGCATTGGGCATGGGCATGCCAGCGCCGCTCCGAGGTTCACCGGCTACACGCCCATTCGTCCGTGCTCCGCCGCTTGGCCGATGACGAGCGCGTGGTGCGCAGTGGTGGCAGCGCGCGTTCCGTGCCAGTTGATGTCATCGCGTCCGACGTCGTCGAGGGATACGTCGACGCGTCCCAGCTCGACGTGTTGGCCGACGACTACGCACTGCACTCGGCTGCCCGCGCCAACGTGGTGCTCCGCGTCCCGCCGCCGAACCTGTTCGTCTTCGGTGAGGAACGCGACGCCGCGTGGCCGGTCGTGGCGGTCGACCTCTACGACGCGGGCGACGATCGATCCCGGCGGGCTGGTGCGGCGCTGGTGGCGAGGTTCCGGCCATGAGACCGATGCCGATCGTGGAGCGCGAGCCGGTGGTGCTACCCGTGCTGGCGCCGGCGCATCGCGAGCTGTGGAGCGTGCTGTGCGACATCGCCGACCGTCACGACAGCGACTGGGTACTCGTGGGCGGCCAGATGGTGCTGCTCCATGCCTTGCAGTCCGGCCGGACACCGCACCGGGTCAGCCAGGACCTCGACGCGATCATCGACGCACGCGTGCGGCCGCCCGCTCTCGCTCCGTTCCTGGTGACGTTGCACGAGCTCGGGTTCACCTCGGTGGGCACCAGCCCCGATGACATCGCACACCGGTACGGCCGGGGCGATGTGCACATCGACGTGCTCGCCCCCGAGGGCATCGGTCGCCGGGCGCCGATCCGTACGGTGGGCACCGCGGTGACCGTCGAGATCGCCGGCGGCACGCAGGCGCTGGCCCGCGGTGAGCGACTGCCGGTGCTCCACGACGGCCGCCGGACGCTGGTGCCACGTCCGAGCCTGCTCGGTGCGATCGTCATCAAGGCCGCGGCCGTGAACAACGACCGGCAGCCGCAGCGGCACCTGACCGATCTCGCCTTCCTCCTCTCGCTGGCCGATGATCCGCTCGCACTCCGGGCCGAGCTGACGGACAAGGATCTCGCTCGGCTACGCGCCGTCGCCCCGTTGCACAGCCCGAACCACGAGGCCTGGCGCCTCCTCACCGACCCCGACGAGGCGTTCGCCGCCTTCCAGCTCCTGACCCGGTAACGGCTTGCCGCGCAGAGGCGGAAGAGTCGTCGAGGCTCGGCACGATGTGGCCCGGCGGCGCCGGGTGCGGCTCGGTCAGCTGCGTCGCCCGGCTCAGGTCGTCTCGACCGCTTCGCACGTGAGGGCGAGCGCGAGCGCGCCAAACGCCTGGCCGAGGATCTCGCCGACCGTGGGGAACGGCTGCATCGACCGGGCCAGCACCTCGACGGGGACACGCCCGTCCACTGCGACGACGAGCGCGTGCACCAGCTCGTCGAAACGCCGGCCGATCCCGTGGGCGGCGACGACCGTGCCGGTGCTGCGGCGCGCCGCCACCGCCAGGCGGCCCTCACCGAGCTCGTCGGTGACCGCCCGGGGAAGGTCGGCCAGGTCGTGCGCCGTCCACACCACGTCGGGGTCGTCGAGCAGCTCCGCCTGGCTCGCCCCGACGACGAACACGGGCGGGTCGGTGAACACACATGCTGCGGTGACCACGTCGTCGGCCCGGCGGGTGGCGCCGCCTGCGAGCTGATCGGCGAGGACCGCGCCGTGGTGGTTGGCCAGGTGGGTGTACTGCCCCTTGCCGGCGACATCACCGATGGCCCACACCGAGCCGGGGCAGTCGACGCGCAGGTCGACGCCGACGGGGAGCGGCTGCTCGGGATCGAGGCCGAGCCACTCCAAGCCGAGCCCGGCCGTACGGGCCCGCTTGCCGACCGCCACCAGGACGCGATCCGCCGCCACCGTGGCGCCGTCGCTCAGCTCCACGCGGGCCCGGTCACCCTCGCGCGTCACGCGCTCGACGCCGACGCCGCGACGAAGCACGACACCGTCGGCGGCCAGCGACACGTCGATGATGCGTCCCACCTCGGGGTCGAGGTCGGCGAACGCCCGCTCGGAGTCATCGACCAGCACGACCTGGGTACCCAGCCGAGCGAAGGCCTGCGCCAGCTCCATGCCGATGACGCCTCCCCCGATCACCAGCAGTCGCTCGGGTTGCACCCGGGCCGTGAGCGCGTCCACGCTCGTCCAGCGCAGCTCTCCGATCTCGGCGAGCCCCTCGATGGGCGGCAGGACAGCCTCCGAACCGGTAGCGAGCACGAGGTGATCGGCGTGCAGCGTGACCTCGCCGACGACGACCGTGTGGGCGTCGAGGACCTTGGCGGCCCCCCGCACCAGCGTGGCACCGCGAGCGTGCAGGTCACGGGCGTGCTCCGTGTCGTCGAGGTGGTCGACCACGTCGTCGCGCCTCGCCACCATCTCGTCCCACGAGCGGCCGCGGGAGGCGTCGTACAGGAACGACTTGCTCGGCATGCACGCCACGAAGGGACACTCCCCGCCGACTCGCCCACGTTCGATCACGGCCACCGCCCCGCCCCGGCCATCGAGGGAACGCACGAACGCCTCGGCGGCCGAACCACCACCGATCACGACGATGCCGAACACGGGTGCGGGAGGAGAATCACCGTCCATGGCCGGGTCGTACCCGGCCGGTAGGGCGACGAACCCTCCCGCACCCGGGAGGAACGGCGACTGGGAGGTCGACGTCAGTCGCGGTGGAGCTTCTCGCGGACCTTGTCGACGCCCTCGCGTGCCTTGTCGGCGGCGTGGTCGATGGCGCTCTTGGCCTTGCCGGCCGTCTGGTCGTCGCGACCTTCGCGCTTCAGGTCGTCGTCGTCGGTGAGGGCGCCGAGGGCTTCCTTGGCGCGTCCTTTGAGATCATCGCTGTTGGGGTTCGTCATGCCCCGGGAGTTCCCCGCCGCCCACAGACGAAACGGACGTGCGCAGCGATGGGGAACGACACCCCGAGGCTGTGCTAGAGCAGGCTCGGAACGGGGAGGTCCGCCATGCGGAAGAACACGGCGCTGGCACGTTGGCGCAACGGGGAGCAGACCATCGGGGGCTGGTTGTCGCTGGCCAACACGCACACGGCCGAACTGCTGGCCAACGCCGGGTTCGACTGGTTGTGCGTCGACCTCCAGCACGGCCTGCTCGACTGGGGCGACCTGCGCCACATGCTCCCCGCCATCTCCACCACGGCCACGGTGCCGATCGTGCGCGTGCATCGCAACGACGCCGGCGACATCGGCAAGGTGCTCGACGCCGGGGCCATGGGCGTGATCGTGCCCATGGTGAACACGCGCCAGCAGGCCGAGGCGGCCGTGGCCGCCTGCCGGTACGCGCCCCAGGGTGTCCGGTCGTTCGGGCCCGTGCGAGCCGGGCTCTACGGCGGGAAGGGTTACGCCGAGGAGGCGAACGACGAGATCGCCTGCATCGTGATGGTCGAGACCCAGGAGGCGCTCGACAACGTCGACGAGATCGTGTCGACGCCCGGTCTCGGGGGTGTGTACATCGGCCCCGCCGACCTCGCCATCTCGCTCGGCTTGCCGCTGGCCAGCATCGCGGCGGACGAGCGGCACCTGGCCGCCGTGACGCGCATCCAGGACGCCTGCCGGGCGCACGGCACGCCGATCGGCATCCACACCATCGGCCTGGCGGACGCGCAGCGCCGACTCGCGGCCGGGTTCCACTTCGTCACGCTCGGCTCCGACGCGGGCTTCCTGATGCAGGCGGCGACCGGCGATCTGGCCGCGGCCCGCAAGACCACGGCGGCCACCGGCGACAAGACCGGTTACTGACGGTCCGCACCGGCGCACGGCCCACGCTGGTACCGTCGCCCCATGGGGCCATTGGAGGGGAAGGTCGCGCTGGTCACCGGCGCGGGAACGGGCATCGGGCGATCGACCGCGCTGGCGCTGGCGTCGGCGGGCGCGAGCCTGGTGTTGAACGGTCGACGGGCGGCGCCGCTGATGGGGGTGGCTCGCGAGATCGAGGCCATCGGCCGGTCGGCGTGGGTGGCTACGGCCGACCTCACCACGGCGGCCGAGGCCGATCGCCTGGCCGCCGCGTGCACCGAGCGACACGGCGCCGTGGACGTCCTCGTGAACAACGCCGGCTTCTCGTCGAAGGTGCGCTCGTCGCTCCACCTCGACGAGGACGAGTGGACGTCGGTCTGGCAGGTCAACGTGCTCGGGCCCGCCATGCTCACCAAGGCGCTGCTGCCCTCCATGTTCGAACGGGGCGGTGGCACGGTGATCACGGTGTCGTCGATCGGGGGGCTGCGCCCGAACGTGATGGCAGGCGCCGCCTACTGCTCGGCCAAAGCCGCCGTGGCGGCGTGGATGACCGAGCTGGCCACCGAGGTACGCAACCGGGGCGTGCGCTGCACGACCGTCTACCCGGGTGAGATCGACACGCCGATCCTCGACAACCGGGCGCTCAACCCCGGCGAGGTCGAGCGGTCGCGCATGGCCCACCCCGACGACGTCGCCGCCGCCATCGCCATGGTGGCCTGCCTGCCGGCGAGAGCGACGGTCGAGGAGCTGACGATCGCCCCCACGTACCAGCGCGACCTGTCGGCCGACATGAAGGCGGCGCGGGCGAAGGTGTCGCCGAGCGGCTAAGTCGTCGCGACCGCGGCGCGCGCCCGCTCGATCTCGGCGGTGGTGAGGCGCGTGTGCGCCACGACCAGGAGCACCAGCTGGATGGCGGCGGCCACGAACCACACGGTGCGAAGGGCGACGGTGCGCGAGGCCAGCGCGCCGACCAGGACCACCGTCCCGCCGCCGATCGCCGAGCCGATCGGCATCATCCCCCAGGCGAAGAAGCGGTAGCAGCTGTTGACGCGCCCGAGCAGGTGTGGCGGGATGATCGACTGACGCAGGCTGACGGTGATCACGTTCCACAGCACGGCGAGCAGGCCCTCCACGGCGGTGAACCCGATCACGATCCACCAGTGGCGCACGACACCCGTGGCGGCATTGAGGACCGCGCCTCCACCAAGGGTGAGGCCGAGGCACGCGCCGGGGCCGATGCGCCGGGCCAGGCGGTCGGCCACCCAGCCGCCGGTGACGCCGCCGACGGCACCGCCCATGCCGAGCACGGCGAACTGGGTGGGCGTGGTGTGCAGCACCTCCTGGGCGAACAGCACGAACGTGGCGGTCGCGGTCGAGACGGCCAGGTTCAACAGGCCGAGCACGATGGCCATGGTGCGCAGCAGCCGGTGGCGCCACAGCCACGAGAAGCCTTCGCGCAGCTCGGCTCGCCACCCGACGGGACGGTCGGCGGGCGCACCGGTGCGGTCGACCCGGAACGTGCCGGGGATGGTGAGCACGAGTGCGGCCGCGGCGAAGAACGAGGCGGCGTCGACGAAGATCGGCAGCGCGAAGGCGACGGCCAGCAGCAGCGAGCCGAGCGGCGGGCCGACGAAGGTGTTCGCGGTCGTCTCGGCGGCGTACAGCCGTCCGTTGGCCCGGGCGAGCGCGTCGCCCTCGACGAGCGCGGGTAGCAGCGTCTGCGCGGCGTTGTCGCGCAGCACCTCGGCCATGCCGAGCAGCAGCGTGGCCACCAGCACGAGCGTGTACAAGGCCGCATTCGTGGGCACGGCGGCCCGCAGCGTGTCGGGCGCCGGAAGCACGTCCTGGCGCAGGAGCACGGCGATGCCGACGACCGCCGTGACGACGCTGCGGCACACGTCCATGAGCACCATGGCCCGGCGCCGGTCGACCCGGTCCGTGATCACGCCCGCGGGCAGGGTGAACACCAGCCAGGGGAGTCGCTGCGCCGCGCCGATGGCGGCGATGAGCAAGGGGTTGCGCGTCACCGCCGACGCCAGCCAGGGGTAGGCGACGAGACCCACCCCGTCGCCCAGGTTCGTGACGATCGAGGCCACGAAGAGGCGGTGGAAGCGGCTGCCGAGCGGGGCGGGCCCGGTCACGACGACCCTCGTCGGCGCGCCGGCAGTCGGTTGGTGCGGAACACGCCGGCCACGAATGCGTGCTCGACGTCGCCGTGGCGGGGCAGCTTGGTGAACTCGACGGCGATCGCCTCGACGCGGGTCCAGAACTCGGCGGCTCGCTCGGCCGGGATGCGGGCGTGGCGCAGGGTGAACAGATCGGCCTCGTCGCCCGCCATCTCCGCCACCGCCTGGGTGAGGAACGGCGCGGGTCCCTCGCCGATGTTGCCCATGAGGATCGTTCGTCCGGTGCGTCCGTACGACCGTTCGTCCACGGCGCGGACGCGAGTGGTGCGAACGACCCGCAGCAGGTCGGCGGCCACGAGCACGTCGACGTGGTGGGCGACGGTGCCCTTGGCCTTGCCGCATCGCTCGCTGAGCTCGGTGACGGTCATGGCCCGCTCGAGGACCAGATCGAGGATGAGCAGGCGGGTTGCGTCACCGAGGGCTTTGCGATGGCGGGGCTGGTCCGCCACCACTTCGTCGGGAAGGTCGTAGTCCAGATCGTCCGACATATGTCGAATGATCGACCATCGTCGGACGATCTGTCAACGGGTCGTCGACCCGCGTCGGTGGGGGGGCCCCGCGCGGGGGGGCCCCCCCCCCCGGGGTTGGGGACAAAACCGCCCCCCGCGGCCGGGGCGCGGGGG
>JANPGL010000463.1:0-15947 GCA_031423915.1 Actinomycetes bacterium
CACCGCACCGCCCGCTTGCGCCGCTGGAGCTCGGCGTCCATGACGAGCACCGTGGCGAGGAAGACCCGGTCGGAGCGGAGGCTGCCGGTCACGCCGAGCGCCGTCACCTGCGGTCGTCGGCCGGCAGCGGCGACCAGAACGACGCGTCCGGTCGCCTCGGGTCGCGACCACCACGGGGTCGGCGCGTGCTCGAACCGTCGGGCATCGTGCAGCGCCACGTGAATGGTGCGGCACAGGTTCCGGATCGTCACGCCCGATGGGTCGATCGCTGCGCGCACGCCTGCTGCACGGAACGCGCACGGGATCGTGGCGAGGAGCGCGGCCCAGCCTGCGGTGTCCGAGCGTCTGAACGCGCCGCCCCGCCAGGGTAATGCCCGTGACCGTCACTGCGGCCACGAGGAGGACGACCTGCGGCACGGACCGGAACACGACGCGATCGAGCGCCTCGTTGCGAGCGCGCTGGCGGCGGAGCAGCACCTCGTGGATGCCGAGGGCCAGTGCGAACCCGACCGCGCCGCCGACGAGGCAGATGGCCAGGTTGAGCGCGGCGTTGGCGCGGCAGTCGGCGACGCGCAGCACGTCCTGGTTCCGTGACGGACCGTCGAGCACCACGCGCAGGGCGTTGGGGCCGCAGTTCGTCGGGCCGATCTCGGCCGCCGTGTCGACGTTCCCGAACCAGGCCAGCCACCCCGAGCCGGTGGCCATTGCGGCGCCGCCCGTGCGCAGGGCCCATCGCCGCCAGGTCACGGCTCCATGATCGCCGATCCTGCCGGCGCTCGGGTGCCGGTAGTGTCGGCGCCATGCGGCCCGCCGGGATCCACCATGTGTCGATCAACGTGAGCGACGCGGAGGCCGGTCGTCGCTTCTACGTCGACGTGCTCGGACTCACCGAACGCACCGACCGTCCGATGCTCGACGTCGACGGTGTCTGGCTCGACGTGGCCGGGCAGCAGGTCCACCTCGTCGTGGGCGACCCCGCGCCGTTCGTCGGTCAGCACTTCGCGGTGCGCGTCGACGACGTGGTCGCCACGTGCGAGGAGCTGCGGGCCACCGGACTGCGGGTCAGCACCCCCGCCGCGGTGGGCACCGGCCTGCAGTGCTTCCTGCGCGACCCGTTCGGCAACGTGGTCGAGCTGCACGAGGCCGGCGGCGCCGCCCGCGCTTGACCGTCCCGCTCGCATGTCGGGCGGTCAGCGCGACCTGATCGCCCGTGTGGCCCGAGGTGGTCGGCGGGGGTGAGGGAGGTCCGGCGGCCGGCGGGCGAGCGGGCCGCGGGCCGGCCGTGTGGCGATCAGCGGCGCCGGCGCCAGCGGGCGAACCAGCGGCGGCGCGGGGGCTTCGGGTCGTCGCCGCCGTCACCACCGTCGTCGCCCTGGCGCAGGTGCTCCGCGGCCGTCATCTGCGCCTTCAGGGCCTCGGTGTGGGCCTGGGCGGTCTGCATGCCGGCGGCCATCGAGGTGTTCGTGAGCCACGTCATGGCGGTCTCCCCGCAGTAGGCGTACGGCGAGTGTAACGAGGCGCCCCGGCGCCGCACGCCGCGCTCGGCCGTACCGGGGCAGGCCGCGGCGCCTCAGCGGCGGCCGAAGCCGACCTTCTGGTACCAGCCCTCGGCCTTGTCCAGGCGCTTCTGCAGCTGCTCGAGCGTGGCCTCGCTCACCCGGGTCACGCCGGCCAGGCGGTTCATCTCGGCGTTGACCTGCGCGTGGGTCAGGCCGGTGCGGGCCACCAGCGAGCGGGCCATGTCGGCGTTGGCGTCGCGCAGCTGCTCCTTCTGCTGGCGGCGCGTCATGCCGGTGGCGGCGCCGGTCGCGCCGGCGAGCGGCGGCAGCGGTTCGAGCTCGACGACGAGCGAGGGGTCGTCGGTGTCGTCGATGTCGGCCACCGGGTCAGGCTCGTCGTCGATGCCCGGCATGAACGACAGCGACGAGTGCATCGTCACCTCGGTGGCGACGGCGGAGATGACGCTGAACAGGCTGAGCTGCTCCGCGTCGCCGAGCTCGTCGGGCTGCGCCGCAGCCAGCTCGTCGTTGAGCGCGTCGAGTTCGCCCTCGCCCTCGTCGTCGACGGGCTTGCGCAGGCTGTGCCGCCGGGCGTCGGCGATCTGGAAGGCATGGGTGCGCAGCCTCGGGTCGTCGGGCAGGAAGAAGTAGGCCTTCTGGCTGGCCCGCCCGTGCTGCCACCGCACCAGCCGGCCCACGGCCTGCCGGAAGAACAGCTCGGTCGACGTCGTCGTGGCGTACACGCCGACGCGCAGGCGCGGGATGTCGACACCCTCGGACACCATGCGGACCGCCACGATCCACGGCGACGACGAGTCGGCGAAGCGGGTGATGCGCTCCGACGCCGTCGGGTCGTCGGACGTGACCACCTCGGCCAGGGTGCCCAGTCGGTCGCGCAGCAGCTTGGCGATGCCGCGGGCGTGGTCCTGGTCCATGGCGATGACGAGACCGCCCGCCTCGGGATGGTCCTGGCGGATGCGGTGGAGCCGTTCGTTGGCGGCCCGCAGCGCGTCGGGCAGCCACTCGCCGTCGAGCGACAGCGCGGTACGCAGCCGTTGGGCGGCCTGGTTGGCGGCCAGCGCGTCCTGGAAGGTGGCCGCCAGCGTGCTGCCGTCGGGCGCCGTCCACTCCATCACGCCGTCGATGCGGGGGAAGTACACCGGCCGCACGACGCCGCCGTCGCGCAGCGCCTCGCCGTAGCCGTACTCGAAGTCGGATCGGGCCTCGTCGGCCACGTAGTTGACGAAGGGGATGGCCGTCGTGTCGGACCGGAACGGGGTGCCCGAGATGGACAGGCGCCGGTGGGCCCGTTCGAAGGCAGTCTTCACCGACGAGCCCCAGGCCTTGTCGTCGCCGGCGTGGTGGATCTCGTCGAAGATCACGAAGGCGTCGGCGGCGAGGCCCCGGAGCGCCTTGGCGGTGTCGCTGGTGGCGACCTGCTGGTAGGTCGTGACCACCCCATGCATGTCGGTGGGCAGCTTGCCGTCGGCCGGCGACCACTCGGGGTCGAGGTGCAGCCCGAACCGGAACGCCGCCCCCGCCCACTGGTGCTTCAAGTGGGCGGTCGGCGCCACCACGACGATGCGGCAGCGCCGCTCGGCCACCAACTGGCGGGCGCACGTGAGGGCGAACGTCGTCTTGCCGGCGCCCGGGGTGGCCACCGCCAGGAAGTCGGGCGACTCGCTGGCGCGGAACTTCTCCAGCGCAGCGCGCTGCCAGGCACGCAATCGGATCGTCGAGGTCGTCATGACAGGGGGCTCCCGGGCACCCGCGTCCCGGGCCGTCGAGTGTGCCAGGCGCGGGACCCGTGATCGAACCCATGGCCTCCGGCCAGGGTGTTCGCGGTAACGTCGGCTCCATGACCGACGACCGCCGATCGATCGCCCGTGGCGACCTGAAGCCCCGTTCCCACGACGTCACCACCGGCGTCCAGAAGGCCGCCGCCCGCTCCATGCTGCGCGCCGTCGGCATGACCGAGAACGACTGGGACAAGCCCCAGATCGGCATCGCGTCGAGCTGGAACGAGATCACGCCCTGCAACCTGTCGCTCGACCGCCTGGCCCGCAAGGCCAAGGAGGGCGTGTTCGCCGCCGGCGGGTTCCCGCTGCAGTTCGGCACGATCAGCGTGTCGGACGGCATCTCGATGGGGCACGAGGGCATGCGGGCCTCGCTGGTGTCGCGCGAGGTCATCTGCGACTCGGTCGAGACCGTCATGTTCGCGGAACGCCTCGACGGCATGGTGGTCCTGGCCGGCTGCGACAAGAGCCAGCCCGGCGTGCTCATGGCCGCCGCCCGCCTCGACCTGCCGGCCGTGTTCGTCTACGCGGGCTCCATCCTGCCCGGAAACTACAACGGCAAGGTCCTCGACATCACCAGCGTGTTCGAGGCCGTGGGCGCCGTGGGCGCCGGCACCATGAGCGAGCAGGAGCTGCTCATGATCGAGCGCAACGCCTGCCCCGGCGAGGGCGCGTGCGGCGGCATGTTCACCGCCAACACGATGAGCTCCATCGGCGAGGCCATCGGCATGTCACTCCTCGGCTCGGCCAGCCCGCCTTCGGTCGACCGCCGCCGCGACGACGACGCCGAGCGCGCCGGCCGCGCCGTGGTCGAGCTGCTCCGCCTGGGCATCACGCCCCGCCAGATCATGACCCGCAAGGCGTTCGAGAACGCCATCATGGTGACCAACGCCCTCGGCGGCTCCACCAACGCCGTGCTCCACCTGCTGGCCATCGCCAACGAGGCGGGCGTGCAGCTCGACCTCGAGGACTTCAACACGATCGCGGCTCGCGTGCCCCACCTGGCCGACATGAAACCGGGCGGCAAGTTCCACATGACCGACCTCGACCGCATCGGTGGCGTCCCCGTCGTGCTCAAGATGCTGCTCGACGCCGGCGTGCTCCACGGCGACTGCATGACCGTGCACGGCGTCACGATGGAGGAGGCGCTCCGCCAGATCGACCCGCCCGGGCCCGACGGCGTGGTCGTCCATCCGTTCAATCAGCCGATCCACACCGACGGCGGCCTGAACATCCTCACGGGCTCGCTGGCCCCGAAGGGCTCGGTGGTGAAGGTGGCCGGCCTGACCAAGGACCAGCTCCACTTCGACGGCGTCGCTCGCGTCTTCGACGGCGAGGAGGGCGCCATGGCGGCGATCATGGGCGGCGAGATCCAGCCGGGCAGCGTCATCGTCATCCGCTACGAGGGTCCCAAGGGCGGCCCGGGCATGCGCGAGATGCTGGCCATCACCGGCGCGCTCAAAGGCGCGGGCCGCGGCGCCGACTGCGCGCTGGTCACCGACGGTCGGTTCTCGGGCGGCACATGGGGCTTCTGCATCGGCCACGTGGCGCCCGAGGCGGTCGACGGTGGCCCCATCGCCTTCGTGCGCGACGGCGACCGCATCGTGGTCGACGTGCACAACAAGCGCCTCGACCTGATGGTCGACGACGCCGAGCTGGCCCGCCGCCGCCAGGGTTGGACGCCGAACCCGCCCCGCTACACCACGGGCGTCCTGGGCAAGTACGCCAAGCTCGTGCAGGGCGCCGAGACCGGCGCCATCACGAACACCCTGTAGCAGTCGGGTGGCCGGCGTGACCGACGACGAGTACGTCACGCCCGGGGGATTGCGCGTCGATCCGGCGAGCCTGTCGTGGCGCTTCTCGCGCTCGTCGGGCCCCGGCGGCCAGCACGTCAACACCACCGACAGCCAGGCCGAACTGCGCTGCGACCTCCTCGCCGCCGGGCTGCCGCCGACGGTGGCCGAGCGCGTCCTGGACCGGCTCGGACCGGAGGTGCGCATCGTGGCGTCCACCGAGCGATCGCAGCTGCGCAACCGGGCCGAGGCGTGGCGCCGGCTGGCCGAGCAGCTCGACGCCGCCGCTCGCCCTCCCCGCACGCGGCGGGCGACGCGACCGTCGCGGGGGTCCAAGGAGCGGCGGCTCGACGCCAAGCGGCAGACCGGCGAGCGGAAGTCGAACCGGCGTTGGAAACCCGACGACTGACGCGTCCTCCCTGCTGACCAGACGTTTTCTTGCGCCACGACTGGCTCACGGGTCCCGGCGATCGACCGATCGTTGCCGTGACGATCTCGCGAGGAGGCACTCCAGGTGGCACGGCTCGGCATCAAGGCGCGTTTGGGGCTCGTGGCCCTCGCGCCCGCGCTCGCCGTGGCCGTCGGGGCGGGCTCCATCGCCAGCGACAAGGCCGGGTTCAGTGGCGGCGTGGCCGAGCTGCGCGTGGCCGCGCGCCGGCTCGACGTCGACGTGCGACTGCGGGCCGCCCTGTCGGGAGAGCAGGCCATCTCCCAGATCCTGGTGCGCATACCGGCGTTCGGCGTGAGCGCCAAGGTCGCCGGCGCGTTCCTCGGTCGCGACCTCGACAAGGACTTCTCCGACCGGACCGGCGACGTCGACGAGCTGCTGGCCCAGGTCCTGCCCGAGACCCGTTCCGAGGTCGAGCCGTTGGTGGCTCAGGCCCGTGCCGCGCTCGCCGGGGCCAAGGGCGACGCCTCGCTGGTGGCCGTCCCCTACGACGCCGCGGCCGCTGCGGTCGACCAGGCGACCGCGGCCGAGCTCTCGGCCGTGCGACGGTCCGCCGGCAACCTGGCCGGCGTCGGGAGGATCCTCGCTGCGGTCGACGTGACCAACTGGGCCAGCTCGTTCTCCCGGGAAGGGGTGTTGCAGGCGAGCGACCTGGCCAACCTGGTGTTCAGTGCCGAGGACGCCCGCACCCCCAAGCTCCTGGCCCTGGCCGCCACCCATGCTCGCTACCGGGCGGCGGCGGCGGCCCTGCGCGACGCCGAGGGGACCGCCGGTCCGCTCGCCACACTCGACGCCGAACCGACCGTGGCGAAGTACCTCGACGGGATCGACAAGATCGTCGTCGGAGGCGATCTGAAGAGCATCCCCGACGGTCTGGACAAGATCCGCCTGTCGTCGCTGTTCCGTGGGGTCCTGTTCTTCCAGGAACAGGTGCCCGCCGTCGTGACCGGCGCGACGGACTCGCTGTTGGGGGCGGCCGACGAGGCCGCAGCTGCGGCGGCCGCCGAGTATCGCACTGCGCTCGTCGTGCTGACGGCGGTGCTGCTCGGGACCGTCCTCGTCGCCGCCGGCAACGCGGTGTCGCTGGCCCGTTCGTTGCGGCGCCTGGCCGAGGACGTCCACACCGTGCAGTCCGGCGACTTGGAGCACGCCGTGGCGACCGGCAGCGGCACCTCCGAGATCGCCATCCTCCAGCACGCTGTCGGCGACCTGGCCGTCAACCTGCGCACGATCGACCTGCAGGCCCAGGCACTGGCCGATGGCCGTCTCGACGCCGCGGTGCTCGACGAACAGGTGCCGGGCAAGCTCGGCCTGGCCCTGCGCGCTTCGGTGGAACGCCTGTCGTCGGTGATGGGCGAGGAGCGCGCGCTGCGCGACCGACTGGCCCACGCCGCCACGCACGACAGCATGACCGGCCTGGTGAACCGTCTCGGCGTCCTCGAGCACATCGAACGGGAGCTGGCGTCCGCGTCCCGGGCCGGGCGCGCCACCGCGCTGGTCTTCATCGACCTCGACGAGTTCAAGCGCGTCAACGACGTGCACGGTCACGCGGCCGGCGACGAGGTGCTGCGCATGGTTGCCGAGCGCCTCCAGTCCCAGGCGCGCGCCGGTGACGTGGTGGCCCGGCTCGGCGGCGACGAGTTCCTGGCCGTCCTCCCCGACATCGGGTCCGCCGAGGACGCCACCGTGCTCGCCTGCCGCCTGCTCGCCGCGGCTCGGGAGCCCATCGTCGTCGACGGCGAACGCTTCGTGATGGGGGCCAGCATCGGCGTGGCCCTGGCCCAGGACGGCGAGACCGACGGGCTGGCGCTCCTGGAGCAGGCCGACGTGGCGGTGTTCCGGGCCAAGACCCGGGGCAAGGGCCGCGTGGAGCTCTTCGACGCCGAGCTCCAGCGCCAGCTGGAGGAGCGTTCGGAGATCGAGCGGGCCTTGGCGGAGGGCCTGGTGCGCCGCGAGCTCGTCGTCCACTACCAGCCGATCGTCGATCACCGCGACCTGTCGCCCGTCGGCGTGGAGGCGCTCGTGCGATGGGAGCGCCCCGGCCACGGCCTCGTCCCGCCGGGGATGTTCATCGAGGTGGCCGAAGCCAGCGATCTGATCATCGACATCGGCCAGTACGTGCTCCACGCCGCCACGATGGAGCTGGCCCAGGGCGTCCTGGCGGGCGAGCAGCTGGAGGTGGCCGTCAACGTGTCGGCGCGTCATGTGGCGTCGGGCTCGCTGTTCGCCGACGTGCAGTCCGCCCTGGCCGCCTCCGGGCTGGCGCCGTCGCGGTTGACGGTGGAGATCACCGAGACCGTGCTCGTGACCGATCTGCCCTTCCTGGCCGGTCAGCTCGAGCAGCTCCGCCGGCTCGGTGTGCGCGTCGCCATCGACGACTTCGGCACCGGCTACACCTCGCTCGCCCATCTGCGCCAGCTCCCGGCCGACGTCATCAAGATCGACCGGTCGTTCGTGGCGGAGATGGCCGACGACGAGGGTTCGCTGGTCCGACTGGTCACCGATCTGGGTCACCACCTCGGCCTCGAGGTGGTGGCGGAAGGCGTCGAGACCGACGAGCAGCTGGACGCGTTGTGTCGCCTGGGCTGCGACCGGATCCAGGGCTTCCTGCTGGCCCGGCCGCAGCCGGCCGAGCAGCTCCCGGCCTGGTTCGCCGCCCACCGACCCCCCATCCGTGTTGCGACGAGCGGGGGTCCGGTGCCATGATCTCGGCGATGGTTCTCGGATTCACCCTCCTCGTAGTTCCCTAGGCGCCCGGCGTTCATCGCCGCCCGCGCCCTCCGACCTCCCTTCAGACGGGAGGTCGTTTCGTTTTTCGGGTCCGTTTGTCGTCGTCCACCGCTGTTCGTTCGTACAGGAGTCCGTCCATGAAGCTGACCGGAGCCCAGGCGCTGATCAAGAGCCTCGAGCTGGAAGGCGTCGAGGTGATGTTCGGGTTGCCCGGCGGGTGCATCCTGCCCGCCTACGACCCCCTCATCGAGTCGTCCATCCGTCACGTCCTCGTGCGCCACGAGCAGGGCGCCGGCCACATGGCCGAGGGGTACGCCCACGTGACCGGCCGACCCGGCGTCGCCATGGTGACCTCGGGGCCGGCGGCCACCAACCTCGTGACGCCGCTGTGCGACGCGTACATGGACTCGATCCCCATGGTGGCCATCACCGGGCAGGTGCCCACCACGGCCATCGGCACCGACGCCTTCCAGGAGTGCGACACCGTCGGCATCACCCGCTCGGTCACCAAGCACAACGAGCTCGTGATGAGCGCGCAGGACCTGCCCCGCATCGTGCGCGAGGCGTTCCACATCGCGACCACCGGCCGCCCCGGCCCCGTGCTCATCGACGTCCCGAAGGACGTGCTGCAGAACACGATGGACTGGTACTGGCCGGAGACGATCGACCTGCCGGGCTACAAGCCCACCACCAAAGGCCACCCGCGCCAGATCCGCGAGGCGGCCAAGCTGATCCTGGCCTCCGAGCGGCCGATCCTCTACGTGGGCGGCGGCGTGCTCAAAGCCCGTGCCGCCGAGGCGCTGCGCGAGCTGGCCGAGCTGACGAACATCCACGTGGTCACCACGTTGATGGCCCGCGGTGCGTTCCCCGACAGCCACCCGCTGTGCCTCGGCATGCCGGGCATGCACGGCAACGCCACGGCCATCACGGCCATGCAGAAGGCCGACCTTCTCATCGCGCTCGGCGCCCGCTTCGACGACCGCATCACCGGCAAGGTGTCGGGCTTCGCCCCCGAGGCCAAGATCATCCACGTCGACATCGACCCGGCGGAGCAGGGCAAGGTCCGCCGGCCCGACGTGCCGATCGTGGGCGACTGCCGTCTCGTCATCGAAGAGATCATCCGTGAGATCCGCAACCTGCTGTCGGCCGGCGAGACGCAGGCGGACACCTCGACGTGGCGCAGCCGCGTGTCGGGCTGGCGCGAGCAGTTCCCGCTGTCGTACGAGCCGAGCCAACCGGGTGACGCGCTCAAGCCGCAGTACTGCCTCGAGGTGCTGCGCGACTCCGCCCCCGAGGACACCATCCTCGTGTCGGGTGTGGGCCAGCACCAGATGTGGTCCAGCCAGTACTGGAAGTTCGAGAAGCCCTACACGTGGGTGAACTCGGGCGGCCTCGGCACCATGGGCTTCTCGGTGCCCGCCGCCATCGGCGCCAAGGCCGGTCGCCCCGACGCCACCGTGTGGGCCATCGACGGAGACGGCTGCTTCCAGATGACGGCGCAGGAGCTGGTGACCGCCTCGGTGGAGCGCATCCCGGTGAAGGTGGCCATCCTCAACAACGCCTACCTCGGCATGGTGCGCCAGTGGCAGGAGATGTTCTACGAGGAGCGCTACAGCGAGGTGTACCTGTCGACCGACGTGCCCGACTACGTCAAGTGGGCCGAGGCGATGGGCTGCGTCGGCATCCGCGTCGACTCGCCCGAAGAGGTGCAGCCCGCCGTCGACAAGGCCAACTCGATCGACGACCGCCCCGTCGTCATCGACTTCCGCACCGACGCTCGCGAGAAGGTGTTCCCCATGGTGCCGGCCGGCTTCACCAACGACGACGTCGTCCTGCCCCCCTCCCAGCAAGCGAACCGGGACCGACTCAAGTGACCACGACCAACCACCACATCCTGTCCGTCCTCGTCGAGAACCGGGCCGGCGTCCTGGCCCGGGTGTCGTCGCTGTTCGCCCGGCGCGGCTTCAACATCTTCAGCCTGGCCGTGGCGCCCGCCGAGGACGACCGCTTCAGCCGCATCACCATCGTCGTCGACATCGAGTCGACACCGCTCGAGCAGATCACCAAGCAGCTGTTCAAGCTCATCGACGTGGTGAAGATCTCCGAGCTCGACCCCCGCCAGTCGGTGGAGCGCGAGCTGTTGCTCGCCACCGTGAAGGTCGAAGCCGACCACCGCGGTCAGGTCTTCGAACTGGTCCAGATCTTCGAGGGCAAGATCCTCGCCGTTGGGGCCGAGGCCGTGACGGTCAGCCTCGACGGCAACCCCGACAAGCTCGACGACTTTGAAGAACTGCTCCGCGGCTATGGCATCGTGGAGCTGCAGCGCACCGGACGCGTGGCGCTGCCTAAGCTCGAACGTGAACGGGCGCGCACCCTGCGCGCCGTGAGAGGAAAGGTGAGTTGATGGCCGCCACCGTCTATTACGAGGCTGACGCCGATCGCTCGATCATCCAGGGCCGCAAGGTGGCCATCATCGGCTACGGCAGCCAGGGTCACGCGCATGCGCTGAACCTGAAGGAGTCCGGTGTCCCCGTGGTGGTGGGCCTGCGCGAAGGCTCGTCGTCGAAGGCCAAGGCCGAGGCGGCCGGTCTCGAGGTCAAGTCGATCGCGGATGCCGCCAAGTGGGCCGACGTCATCATGATGACGATGCCCGACACGGAGCAGAAGGCGACGTACGACGAGTACATCAAGAAGAACCTGAAGGCCGGCAAGGCGCTCGCCTTCGCCCACGGCTTCAACATCCGCTTCAAGCGCATCAAGCCCCCGAAGGGCGTCGACGTCATCATGGCCGCCCCCAAGGGCCCGGGCCACCTGGTGCGTCGCACCTACACCGAAGGCGGCGGCGTGCCCTGCCTCATCGCGGTCGAGCAGGACGCCAGCGGCAAGGCCGAGGCGCTGGCGCTCAGCTACGCCGATGCCATCGGCGGCACCCGCGCCGGCGTCATCGTCACCACGTTCACGGAGGAGACCGAGACCGACCTGTTCGGCGAGCAGGTCGTGCTGTGCGGCGGTCTCACGTCGCTCGTGCAGGCCGGCTTCGAGACGCTCGTCGAGGCGGGCTACCAGCCGGAGATGGCGTACTTCGAGTGCCTCCACGAGGTGAAGCTGATCGTCGACCTCATGTACGAGGAGGGGATCGCCGGCATGCGCTACTCGATCTCCGACACCGCCGAGTACGGCGACGTCACCCGCGGCCCGCGCATCGTCACGGCGGCCACGAAGAAGGTCATGCAGAAGATCCTGAAGGAGATCCAGTCGGGCAAGTTCGCCAAGGAGTGGATCGCCGAGTCCGAGAGCGGTCGCGAGAACTTCAACGCGCTGCGCAAGGCCGGTCGCGAGCACCCGATCGAGAAGACGGGCGCCGAGCTGCGGGCCATGATGCCGTGGATCTCCGCCGGCAAGCAGAAGGTCGCCGAGGTTTCGGGCGGCTGATCGCCGACGTACGACGGCCACGGCCGGCATCCTGCGCAGGACCCGCCCGACGGGTTCGCCGCCCGATGCCGGCCGTGCCGCGTCAGCGGCTCCGTCGGCCGAAGGCGCGGCGCAGCGTGACCACGGCGTCGTCCACCGCAGTGAGGACCAGTTCGGCCGCGGTCTCTCCGCCGTCGAACGACCGCACCCGCGGGGGCACCGGCGGTAGGGGCGCCGTGGCCGGCGGGTCGTAGCCCCGGCCGAACCAGGCGTCGAGGGGATCGGCCTCGGCCGGTGCCTCCTCCGGGACGTCGTGCGCGTCGGAAGCGGGTGCGCTCGTCTGGCGCCAGGTGGCCAGCAGGTCGGGGGCGTGACCGAGCTCCTCGCCGATGGCCAGCAGCACCGCCACCCCGTGCTTGCACGGGTCGCCCCAGTCCGGGCACGTGCAGCGGATCGACAGGTCCTCGGGCCGGGGCACGAGCGCGTTCAAGCGCCCGGCGGCGGCGGCCGCCGCTGCGGCGCGCCGCACGGGTCGCACGTCGACGGTGACGTGGTACGGCTCGCTCCGGCTGCCCTGCACGGAACCCCGGGCCACCCCCGGCTCGATCTCGACGTCGAGGACGGCCTGCTGGCGCACGTAGGCGCGGCCGCGCCGGAAGCGGTCGGGGTCCGCCATCTCGGCGGCCAACGTGGCGAACATGACCCCGACCAGGTTCGGGGTGCTCACGGCTCGGACTCCAGCGTCACGAGCGTGCGCAGTTCGTCGGTCGACAGCTCCGACAGCCACGCCTCCGACGTTCCGTCGCCCACCACGGCGCGGGCGATGGCGCGCTTGTCGTCGATGAGCTGGCCGATGCGCTCCTCGAGCGTCCCCGTGCACACCAGCTTGTGGACGAACACGGTCGAGTGCTGACCGATGCGCCACGCCCGGTCGGTGGCCTGGTCCTCGACCGCGGGGTTCCACCAGCGGTCGTAGTGGATCACCCGGCTGGCCGCCGTGAGGTTCAGCCCGGTGCCGCCGGCCTTCAGGGACACGAGCAGCAGCGGCGGCCCGCTGCCGTCCTGGAAGCGGTCGACCATGGTGTCGCGGCCGTTGCGCGCCACACCGCCGTGGAGGAACGGGATGCGCAGGCCGAGCCGCTCGGCGAGGTGACGCTGCAGGAGCAGGCCCATCTCGCGGTACTGGGTGAACACGAGGGCCCGCTCGTCGGCCTCGAGGAGCTCGTCGACCAGCTCGTCGAAACGGGTCAGCTTGCCCGAGCGGCCCCCGATGCGGGACCCGTCGCCGAGCGCCTGGGCGGGATGGTTGCAGATCTGCTTGAGCCGCGTGAGCGACGCCAGCACGAGCCCGCGCCGGCGCATGCCGCTCTCCTGCTCGGCGTCGGCGAGGAGCTGGTCGACGACGGCTTGGTACATCGTCGCCTGCTCGCGCGTCAACGCGGCCCACGCCACCTGCTCGACCTTGTCGGGCAGGTCGGGAACGAGGGTGCGGTCGCTCTTGGTGCGGCGCAGCACGAACGGCGACGTGAGCCGGCGCAGGCTGGCGGCCGCCTCGGCGTCGTGGTCGCGCTCGATGGGAACGGCGTAGCGGCGCTGGAACGCCGGCAGCGAACCGAGAAGCCCGGCGTTGGCTACGTCGAGGATGGACCACAGCTCGCTGAGCCGGTTCTCGACCGGCGTGCCCGTCAACGCCACCACCTGACCGGCACGCAGCCGGCGGGCGGCGCGCGCGGCCTTCGTGTTGGGGTTCTTCACGGCCTGGGCCTCGTCGAGCACGACGGTCGACCACCGCACCTCGGCCAGGACCTCCGCTTCGCGGGCCAGCAGGCCGTAGGTGGTGACGACCACGTCGGCTGTCGCCAGCTCGGCCGCCGCGCCCTCGCCTTGGACGCGCTCGCCGCCGTGGTGCACGGCGACCGACATCGTCGGCGTGAAGCGTTCGGCCTCGCGCTGCCAGTTGCGCACGACGCTGAGCGGGCACACCACCAGGTGGGGGCCGGGCGTGCCGAGGAGATGGGCCAGGGTGGTGGCGGTCTTGCCGAGGCCCATGTCGTCGGCCAGGCAGCCACCGAGCCCGAGGCGCCGCAGGAAGCCGAGCCACGCCAGCGCCCGGCGCTGGTAGTGGCGCAGCTCGCCGACGAACGCGGCGGGCTCGACCGCTTCCTCGAGCCGGTCGTCGGGCAGGCCGGCGAGCAGGTCGGCCACCCAGTCGGTCCCGGCGCCGCGCACGATGGCGGGCGCGCCGTCGTCGTCGCCTGCGGCGGCCAGGCGCACGAGCGTGGCCGGGTCGACGCGGGTGAGCTCGGCCTGGTTGCGTTGCAGCGTCAGCAACGCGCGCTTCACCTGGGTGGGCTCGAGACGCACCCAGCGCCCGCCGACGTGGAGCAGGGAGGTGCCCGCCGCCTCGGCTCGTGCCACCTCGGCGGGATCGACCGCGGCGCCGTCGACCGTCATCGACCAGCTGACGAGCGCGGCGGCGCCGAGCCCGGCGCCGATGGCGGTGGCCGGGGCCGGTGAGGCCGAGCCCTGCACACGCGCGGTGGCCCGCACGAGCTGTTCGGGGCCGAGCAGCTCGACGTCGGCGGCCGCGATGCGCGGCGCGACCTCGAGCAGTTCGGCGACCCCTTCGAGCTCGAGCCCCACGCTCGACGGCTCGCCGCCGTCGAGGAGGGGACGCAGGGGCGGGACCGACGCCGCCAGGCGCACGGCGGCGCGCCGGATGGTGTCGGCGAGCACGGGCAGGTGGCGGGCGGCTCCGGCCACGTCGACGGCCAGCGCGGTCGACGCCCACACGTCGGCGGCCGTGCACCAGCGCCCGGCGTCGGTGGCGTCGGCCACCTCGAGCCCGACGCACCAGTCGCCGTCGGGCTCCGTGGGTACCTCGAGGCGCAGTCGGGCCCGCACGACGGGTTCTCCCGAGCGTCGTCGCCGCTCGTCGTCGAGCACGCGGGCGATGGTGCGCAGGTCGTCGACCGTGCCGTCGATGCCGTAGGCGACGCGCAACCGGGGCGCTCCGGGGTCGGACAGCGTCTGGCACACGCCGCGGACCGTGGCCACCGGCCGCTTCCGGCTGTTGGGCAGGGGTGCGCTCCACCGTTCCCATCGCAGACCCTGGCGGGCGACGGCGTCGACGAGTGCGGCGACGATGTCGGCCACGTCGACGGGGCCGGCCGCCGACGCCACGGGCGGCAGCTCGGCCGCCAGCGCGCCCACGGCGGCGGCACCCTCCTCGTCGGTCACGGTGGTCCAGCGGGCCGACAGCCCGATGTCGTCGTCCTCCACCACCGCGCTGATGCGACCGCTGCCGACCAGCTCCATCGCGGTCTCCACGGCCCGGTGGGCCCAGCGCAGCGAGCCGCTCCAGCGGGCCGACGGAGGCCGGTCGGCGAGGAGCTCGACGAGGTGGGGCACGGTGAGGCGCAGGCAGGGCACGTTGACCCGCCCGCGCCCGGGCAGGTCGATCGGGACCCGGTCGACCCGGCCCACCGGTGGCCGGGCGAACAGGCGGCCGAACGCGGCGAACAGCACCGTGGCGGGCGCGCCGCGACCGCCGTCCCACACCCACAGGCAGGGCGCGTCCGCGTGCCAGGTCAGGTGCGCCTCGGATGCCGCCATCCGGTCCACGCTAACGGCGCGTGGGGGACCCTCGGCCGTTCCGGACGTGCCAAAGGTCCCGAAAGAGCCGGTGGTTGACCTCGCGTCCGCCTCCCTACGGCCCTCCCAGCGGGACGCTCGGAAGGCGCATCGTTCAGATGAGCCCGAAACCGGGCGAAGCGAGGGGAAGAACCATGAAGCGCAGGACACTCGATGTCGTGTTCGTGATCGGTGGCGTGGCACTGGCCGCCCTGCTGGGCGTGCTCGGATTGGTGTTGCGGAGCAACGCCAACTTCGCCAAGAGCTACGTACGTGACCAGCTCAGCGAGCAGCAGATCACGTTCGCCGCCGCGGACAAGCTGCAGACCAACGACGCATGGCGCGCCACCGTCGTGAAGAGCTTCGGAGGCGACACCGCCGCTGCCGAGGCGTTCATCGCCGACAACAAGCTCGTGGCCGAGGCCGACAACGCCTGCCTGAAGGCCAATGCGGGCAAGCTCATGACCAACGGCAAGCAGGCCGAGTGCTACGCCAACAACTACATCCGCTTGCACCTCAAGGACGGCTCGATCGTCGACGGCAAGTCGTACACCTACTCGACGCTCGGCGCGGTCGTCAGTGCTGCCAACAAGGCCGTGACCGACGCCAAGGCCGCCAACCCGAACGACCCGAAGCT
>JANPGL010000464.1:0-3517 GCA_031423915.1 Actinomycetes bacterium
TTCTCGAACACGCCGACCCAGCTGGCGGAGTTGGTGGCCGACGAACCGACGGCGTCGTAGCGGAACGCCCCCAGCGGGCCCCGGCCCTCGGGCGTGAGCGCGTCGGCGCCGAGGATGTCGATCGACAGCTCGGTGACCTCCTGGTGGTAGTGACTCCACAGGATCTTGCCGATCGAGGCGTCGGGCCCCGGCTGGTGCCCGTTCACGAACGCCGTGAGCGCCTTGTACCCCAGGAAGCGCATGACCTCGACCGTGGAGTGCGCCTTGGCGAGCCGCTGGCGGATCACCGGATCGCCGGTCACACCCTTGATGCGGGCCAGCTCGAGCAGGCGGTCGAGCTCGCCGCGGAAGCCGATGGCGTTGACGGCGGCGCCGGCGCCGCGCTCGTTGCCGAGCAGCGTCATGGCCACGGCCCAGCCGCCGTGCACCTCGCCGAGGATGTTCTCCTTCGGCACGCGGGCGTCGGTGAAGAACACCTCGTTGAACTCGGAGTCGCCCGACATCATCTTGATGGGGCGGACCTCCACGCCGGGCTGGCGCATGTCCATGAGCAGGAACGTGATGCCCTTGTGCTTCAGCGCGTCGGGGGCGGTGCGGGCCAGCACGAAGATGTGGTTGGCCAGGTGCCCGGCCGACGTCCAGATCTTCTGGCCGTTGACGATCCACTCGTCGCCGTCGAGCACGGCGCGGCAGCCCAGGTTGCCCAGGTCGCTGCCGGCGTTCGGCTCGGAGTAGCCCTGGCACCAGCGGTGCTCGCCCGACAGGATCTTGGGTAGGTAGTGGCGCTTCTGCTCGTCGGTGCCCATGCGCAGCATGGTGTTGCCGAGCATGCCGATGCCGAACCCGTCGTTCGGGCCACCGGTGGGCACGCCGGCGTGGGCGAACTCCTCGGCCAGCACCACGCTCTCGACCGGGGTCAGGCCGGCCCCGCCGACCTCCTTGGGCCAGTTGACCGCCAGGTAGCCGTTCGTCGACAGGATCCCGCGCCAGTCCTCGGTGAACGCATGGGCCTCTTTGGTGCCCAGCGCCCCGATGCCCTTCCAGTCGGCGGGCAGGTTGGCCTTCAGGAAGGCGCGAACGGTCTCGCGGTACGTGTCGGCCTCG
The DNA here is from genome assembly GCA_031423915.1 of Actinomycetes bacterium. Lineage (GTDB taxonomy): Bacteria > Actinomycetota > Acidimicrobiia > Acidimicrobiales > Ilumatobacteraceae > JANMAT01. The sequence continues at coordinate 1,105 of JANPGL010000464.1, forward strand.
GGCGGGTAGCGCAGATCCATGGGGCGCACGCTACGCCGCGCGCTCGCCGGATCAGAACACGGCGTCGTCGTCCATGTAGGCGCTGGCGCCCGCCGGCAGGGCCAGCCCGGCGGCCACGCAGCGCCCGGTGCGCCGTGGCAGCAGCGCCGGCGCCTCCGACGGGTCGACGAACGCGAACTCGCTCAGCTCGTCGGGCGGGAGCCGAACGGCGGCGATGTCGGCCGGGGTCAGCACGCCTCCGTCGAACACGAACAGCAGCGCCTCGTTCTGGGGCGGCTCGGCCGACTTCCATCCGACGACCAGGAGGCGCTGCACGGCCCGCTGCAGGCCGAGCTCCTCGTGGAGCTCGCGCTCGCACCCGACCTTGGGCGACTCGTCGGCCTCGACGCCGCCGCCGGGGATGCCCCACAGCTCCCGGTACGTCGGCTTGACCAGCAGGACGCGGCCCGCCTGGTCGAACAGCAGCGCGCCGGCCGCCATCCGCTTGCGCGGCATTCCCAGGTAGAACGCCTCGTCGGCCATGGCGGGTCAGTCTGCTAGGCGGGAGGCGCGGAGGTCGACGATGGTGCGGCCGGCGTCGAGGCCGAGGCGCTCGTACTTGGTGACGGCGCGGTCGGCCCGGTCGTCGACCGCCGGGCCGAGGCGGGGCTCGGCGGCCAGGACCCGTCGCATCCAGGCGGCGTAGTCGGCGATGTCGGTGGCCACGTGGAGCACGCCGCCCGGCGCCAGCAGCTCGGCGAGACGGGCGACCACGTCGGGCCGTACGATGCGACGCTCGTGGTGGCGGTGCTTCGGCCACGGGTCGGGGAAGAACACGTGCACGCCGGCAAGCGACGCCGGCGCCAGCCAGGGCAGCAGCTCCAGCGCGTCCGCGCGCGCGACCCGCACGTTGGGGATGGCCTCGGCCTCGAGGCGGGCCAGCAGGGTGGCGATGCCGGGCCGGTGGACCTCAGCCCCGAGCACGTCGTGGTCGGGGTGGGCCACGGCGTACGCCGCCGTGGCGTCGCCCATGCCGAACCCGATCTCGAGCACGAGTGGGGCCGTGCGCCCGAAGGTGGTCGCAGCGTCGAACGGCTCGGTGACGTCCACGCCGAAGCGGGGCAGCAACTGGTCGAGCGCGTCGTGCTTGGCGGCCGACATGCGGCCTCGGCGACGGAACGTGCGAATGGGGGGACGGTCCATGGGCGGCGCCCATTCTGGCCGCGGCCGGCGCGCCCTCGACCATCCTTCGTATGCATACTCAGTATTGACAGACGCAGCCGGCGTCTGCATACTGCGTAGCCATGACCGTTCGTGCCGGATTGCTCGCGCTGCTCAGCAGCGAGCCGAAGTACGGCTACCAGCTGCGGGGCGAGTTCGAAGCCGACACCGCCGGCGTCTGGTCGCTGAACGTGGGGCAGGTGTACACGACGCTCGACCGCCTGGAGCGGGACGGCTGCGTCGTCGCCGGACCCGCGGACGACGAGGGCCGCAAGCTCTACCACCTCACCGACACCGGCCGCGGCGAGCTGCTCGTGTGGTTCGCGGAGCCGGTGGCCGAGTCGGCGCCGCCCCGCGACGAGCTGCTCATCAAGGTGCTGCTCGCCACCAAGACGCCCGGCATCGACGCCACGGCCGTGCTCGACAGCGAGCGCGCCGCCCTGCACGACCTGATGCGCCGCCACCGGCGGGCCCGCCAGAAGCTCAACGGCGACGGCGACCTCACCGCCGATCTCCTCCTCGACGCGCTCATCGCCCGCATCGAAGCCAGCCTGCGCTGGCTCGACGTCGTCGAGGAGCGCCTGCGCAGCCGGGACGCGGCCACCCGTCCAGCACGACCCGAACGGAGCCCCCGATGAACGCCCCCGTCACTGCCGCCGTGCGGCCCACCCCGATGCTCGAGTTCCGCTCGGTCGACCGCCGCTACCTCGACGGCGGCGCGCTCGTGCACGCGCTGTCGGGCCTGAGCGGGTCGATCGCCCCCGGCGAGTTCGTGGCGGTGATGGGCCCGAGCGGGTCGGGCAAGTCGACGCTGCTGAACCTGGCCGGCGGGCTCGACGAGCCGACGTCGGGCCAGGTGCTCGTCGACGGCACCGACCTGGCCGCGCTCGACCCGCACGAGCTGGCGGCGCTGCGCCGGCGCAAGGTCGGCTACGTGTTCCAGCGGCTCAACCTGATCCCGGCGCTCACCGCCGTCGAGAACGTGATGCTGCCGCTCGAGCTCGACGGCCTGTCGATGCGGGCGGCCCGCGCCGCGGCCAAGGCGTCGCTGGCCGACGCCGGCATCGTCGAGCTGGCCGACCGCGCTCCCGACGCCCTGTCGGGCGGCCAGCAGCCGCGCGTCGCCACCGCCCGGGCGCTCGCCGGCGAACGCCGCCTGCTGCGGGCCGACGAGCCGACGGGTGCGCTCGACACGATCACGGGCGAGTCGGTG
>JANPGL010000465.1:0-10336 GCA_031423915.1 Actinomycetes bacterium
GACCGCATGGCCCGCATGGTCGACGGCCTGCTCACGCTGGCGCGGGCCGACCGGGTCGACCGGGGCAAGCAGGGCCCCATGGCCCCCGTGGACGTGCGGCCGATCATCGACGAGCGGATCCTCACCTGGTCGCCCTTCGCCGAGGAGCGCGGCATCGCCCTCACCAACGCCGTGGGGGGCGCCACGTGGGTCCTGGCCGACGGCGACCGGCTCACCCAGATCGTCGACAACCTCGTGGCCAACGCGCTCGACGCGCTCGCCGAGGGATCGGTGACGGTGTGGGCCGTGCCGCGCGAGACGGTGCCGCCGACCGTGGAGGTGCACGTGACCGACAACGGCCCCGGCATGACGCCGCACGAGCGGTCGCGGGCCTTCGACCGCTTCTGGCGCGCCGACCCCCGGCGGAGCGGCGACTTCGGCGGCAGCGGCCTCGGGCTGCCCATCGTGGCCAAGCTCGTACGGGCCGACGGCGGCGAGGTCCGCCTCGACGAGACGCCCGGCGGCGGGCTCGACGCCGTGGTCACGCTGCTGGCGGTCGAACTGCTGCCGCCGCCGGCCGGGGAACGCCGCCGGCGCGCCCTGTACCGCTGAGCGACACCGAGCCCAGCCGCCCGCGGCCCCGCCGTACGGGGCGCCGTAGTGTCTGCCCATGCCCATCCATCTGCGCGCCGAGCCCGGCGACTACGCCCCCGCCGTCCTGTGCCCCGGCGACCCCCGCCGGGCCGAGTACATCGCGCGGACCTTCTTCGACGACGCCCGTCAGGTCAACGGCGAGCGCGGCATGCTCGGGTTCACCGGCACGTTCGAGGGCAGCCCGATCAGCGTGCAGACCTCGGGCATGGGTGGCGCGTCGGCCGCCATCGTCTACGAGGAGCTGGCCCAGCTGGGGGTGAAGCGCATCGTGCGCGTCGGCACGTGCGGCGGGCTCCAGACGTTCACGAACATGGCCGACCTCGTCGTCGCCGTGGCGGCCACGCCGTTCGACTCGGTGACGTCGACGCTCACCGGCGGGGAGCCCCACGCGCCGATCGCCACGTTCGAGCTCGCCGTGCGCGCCGCCGAGCTCGGCCGCCAGAACGGGCTGACGACGCACACCGGGCTCATCGCGTCGAGCGACGTGTTCTACGACCCCGACGCGGGCCGCTTCGCCCGGCTACGCAGCCGCGGCTACCTGGCAATCGAGATGGAGGCGGCCACGCTCTACACGATCGCCGCCATCCGGGGCATGGAGGCGCTGGCCATGATGACCGTGTCGGACACGTTGCTCGGCGACGCGCCCGTGCGCATCAGCGACGCCGACCTCGCCCGCGGCGTCGACACGATGATGACGGTGGCCTGCCGCGTCGCCGTCGGCTGATCGAGCTGGGCCCGGGACCGCCCGGGCGGCCCGGCGCGACGGAGCCCGGCGCCACGCACCCATGGTGCGGGCACCGGGCAGCGTCGCCCAGGGGAGGCTTCAGGCCTCGACGACCTCGTAGTGCTGGACGAGGAGCGCCTCGGTGTCCCGGTCGAGCACATGGTGGCCGGCGGCCTTCGGAGCGTGCTTCACGACGCCCTTGTCGTAGGGCACCACCACCTGTCCGTCGGGGGTGGTGAACGCGCGCGCCAGCGGGACGTAGTGCGACGAGGAGAGCACCCCGGCCGACACAACGGCCCAACGCGGATCGCCGCGTTCGTCGAAGAGCACGTCGGTCACCTTGCCGAGCTTCTCGCCTCGCTCGTTGATCATCGTGCGATCCAGCAGATCGGTTGCCATGGTCGTCACCTCCGCTTGCGAACTTGTTCGTTTCATTCAGGTTACGATTGTGACGATCCGTTGTAAAGGGGCAACGACCTGGTCCGACGCTCAGGTCGAGGTCACGAGCGGGCCGACGAGCGGCGGGGTGTCGTCGATCGACCCTTGCACCCGCAGCACCCCGAACGCCGCCACGAAGCACGCCACGGCCGCCAGCAGGAACGCCGGCTGGTAGGTGCCGGTCGTGTCCCGGAGCCAGCCGGCGCCCCACGCCGCCAGCGACGCGCCGACCTGGTGCCCGGCGAACACCCAGCCGTAGGCCACCGTCGCCAGCTCGGGCCCGCACAGCTCCCGGCACAACGCCACCGTCGGCGGGACCGTGGCAACCCAGTCGAGCCCGTAGACGATGAAGAGCGCCAGCGGCGCCCGCCCCGACGCCAGCGCCGGCTGAAGCAGCAGGAGCGACGCACCCCGCAGGCCGTAGTACACCAGCAGCAGCTTGCGAGGGTCGTAGCGATCGGTGAGCCAGCCCGACGCGATCGTGCCCACGATGTCGAACAGCCCGATCAGCGAGATGAGCGTGGCCGCGGCGGTGCGCGTGATGCCGTGGTCGTGGGCCGCCTCGAGGAAGTGGGTCTGGATGAGCCCGTTCGTCGACACCCCGCACACGAAGAAGCTGCCCCACAACGTCCAGAACGCCCCGGAGCCGCTCACGGCCCGGAGGCCGCGCAGCGCCGTGCGGACAGGGTTCGGCACCGGGCCGGGTGTGCGATGGTCGGGCGGCGCCCCGTACGCCAATTGGCCGACGTCCTCGGGTTTGTCGCGCAGGAACAGCGTTGCGGGCACGATGGCCAGGACCGCGCCGGCCGCCACCACCTTCGGGACGCGCGTCCAGCTGCCGTCCTCGGTGAGCCGCGTGAGGAGCTGGAAGAAGCCCACCTGGCCGCTCGCCCCGGCGGCCATCAGGGCGCCGGTGACGAGGCCGCGCCGGGCTACGAACCACCGGTTGGCCACGCTGGCAGCCAGCACGGCCGCCATGCACCCGGTGCCGAGCCCGACGAAGACGCCCCAGTACAGGACGAGCTGCCAGACGGCGTGGACCGTCGAGGCCAGGTAGCTCCCGGTGGCCACCAGCGCCAAGGCGCAGGGCACGACCCGTCGCAGGCCGTAGCGCGCCAGCAACGCGGCTGCGAACGGGCCGGTGAAACCGAACAGCAGCACGTTGACGCTGACGGCCAGGCCGACGTCGGCCTTCGTCCAGCCGAACGCGTCGTGGAGGGGACCGATCAGCACACCCGGCGCGGCGCGCATGCCGGCGGCCAGCAGCAGCACCACCCACGTCACGGCGAACACGACCCAGGCGTAGTGGACGCGCCGGGGCGACGCGACAGGAGCGCTCACCGGGGCGAACCTACCGTCCGATGAGCGCTCCGCCCGTCCGATCAGATGAGGCCGAGGTCCTTGACCGCCTGGCGCTCGTCGGCGAGCTCGGCCACCGTGGCGTCGATCTTCTTCTGGCTGAACGCGTTGACGTTCAGGCCCTGGACGATCTCCCACGTGCCGTCCTTGCAGACGCACGGGAACGACGAGATGAGGCCCTCGGGTACGCCGTAGCTGCCGTCGGAGTACACGGCCATCGACACCCAGTCGTTGCGGCTCGTGCCGAGCGCCCAGTCGTGCATGTGGTCGATCGCCGCGTTGGCGGCCGAGGCCGCCGACGACAGGCCGCGGGCCTCGATGATGGCGGCGCCGCGCTTGGCCACCGTGGGGATGAAGTCGTTCTCGATCCACTTGCGGTCGCCGACGGCGTGGGCCGCGTTCTTGCCGGCGACCTTGCAGTTGAACAGGTCGGGGTACTGGGTCGTGGAGTGGTTGCCCCAGATGGTCATCTTCTTCACGTCGGCCACGCCGGCGCCGAGCTTCTGGGCGATCTGCGACACGGCGCGGTTGTGGTCGAGCCGCGTCATGGCGGTGAACTGCCGGGGGTCGACGCCCTTGGCGTTGTTCTGGGCGATGAGGGCGTTCGTGTTGGCGGGGTTGCCCACCACGAGGACCTTGATCCCCTTCGAGGCGCTGCGGGCGATGGCTTCGCCTTGGGGTTTGAAGATGCCACCGTTGGCCGACAGCAGGTCGGCGCGCTCCATGCCGGCCTTGCGGGGCATGGCCCCCACGAGCAGGGCGTAGTCGGCGTCGCCGAACGCCGTGTCGGCGTTGTCGGTCTGCACGATGCCGGCGAGCAGCGGGAAGGCGCAGTCGTCGAGCTCCATGGCCACGCCGCGCAGCGCGTTGAGCGCCGGGGTGACCTCGAGGGCCTGGATGATCACCGGCTGCTTGGGGCCGAGCATCTGACCCGAGGCGATGCGGAACAGGAGGCTGTAACCGATCTGACCGGCGGCGCCGGTGACCGTGACACGTACGGGGGAAACGGACATGTCCGCCACGTTAGGCCCCTGACCAGGCCAGCGGGGAAATGGTCAGGAGCGCGCCGGCAGGCCCAGGTCGGCGTAGATGTCGCGCGTCGCGGTCGACCGGTTCATCGTGTAGAAGTGCAGGCCGGGTGCGCCGGCCGCCAGCAACGCGGCGCACAGCTCGGTGGCGGCGGCCACGCCGACCTTGCGGACCTCGTCGGGCGTCTCGGCCGCTTCGAGCCGCGCCGCCAGCCAGGCGGGGAACGCTGCGCCGGACAGCTGGGCCATGCGCTGCATCTGGCGCAGGTTGGTGACCGGCATGATGCCGGGGACGATCGGCTTGTGGCAGTTGAGCGCGGCCAGTTCCTCCACGAGCGACACGTAGTGGTCGGCCTCGAAGAACAGCTGGGTGACGGCGAAGTCGGCCGCCTCGAGCTTGTGGGCCAGCGCCAGCCGGTCCTGCTGGCGAGAGCGCGACTGCGGGTGCACCTCGGGGTGGGCGCCAACACCAACGCTGAACCCGCCGTGGTCGGCGATCTGGTGGACGAGGTCGACCGCGTAGTGGAAGTCGCTCGGCCGGGCGTCGGTGGGGTCGGTCGGCGGGTCGCCGCGCAGCGCCATGATGTTCTCGACGCCGACGGACGCGTAGCCCGTGAGGATCTCGTCGATCTCGGCGTGGGTGTGGCCGAAGCACGTGAGGTGCGCCATCGGCTCGATCTCGGTCTCCTTGCGCACCCAGGTGACGACCTCGTTCGTGCGCTGGCGCGTGGAGCCACCGGCGCCGTAGGTCACTGACACGAAGCTCGGGTGCAGCGACTCGAGCTCGCTGATGGTGCGGCCGAGCGTCAGCTGCGCGCCGTCGGTCTTGGGCGGGAAGAACTCGAAGCTGAACGTGCGCCCCGAGGCCAGCAGATCACCGATGCGTGCCACGCTCGCGAGCCTACCGGGGGCGGGCCGACCGATGGCGGGAGCGGCCGGCGAGGGCGGCGCGACTCAGTGGCGGAAGTGGCGCTCGCCGGTGAAGACCAGGACCATGCCGTGCTCGTCGGCGGCGGCGATAACCTCGTCGTCGCGGACGCTGCCGCCCGGCTCGATGACCGCCGTGACGCCGGCCGCGGCCAGGGCGTCGAGGCCGTCGCGGAACGGGAAGAACGCGTCGCTGGCCCCGACGCCGCCCTTGGCCCGATCCCCGGCCTTCTCGACCGCGATGCGGGCCGAGTCGAGGCGGTTCTGCTGGCCGGCGCCGATGCCGACGGCGGCACCGTCGGCGGCCACCACGATGGCGTTCGACGACACGGCGGCGACGACGCCCCAGCCGAACACCAGGTCGCGCCACTGCTTGTCGGTGGGCTGTGCCTTCGACACGACGCGCCAGCCCGAGCGATCGAGCGACACCGGGTCGCGCTCCTGCACGAGCAGGCCACCGTCGACGGCGCGCACGTCGAGCGGCTCGGCGCCGGGCGCCGGGGCCGACAGCACGCGCAGGTTCTTCTTCGCCGTCAGCACGGCCAGCGCGTCGTCGTCGTAGCCGGGGGCGATGACCACCTCGGTGAACACGGGGGCCAGCGCCTCGGCCAGCGCCAGGGGCACGCGCCGGTTGATCGCCACGATGCCGCCGAACGCGCTGACCGGGTCGCAGGCGTGGGCGGCCACGTAGGCCGCAGTGACGTCGTCGGCCACGGCCACGCCGCACGGGTTGGCGTGCTTCACCACCACGGCCGCCGGCGCGTCGAACCGGTTGGCCATGCGCCACGCCGCCTCGGCGTCGTACACGTTGAGGTAGCTCATCTCCTTGCCGCCGTGCTGGACGGCGTCGTCCCACCAGCTGCGCGTCCCGATGCGGCGGTAGCGGGCACCCTGCTGGTGCGGGTTCTCGCCGTAGCGCAACGACTGGGCCCGCTCGAGCGCCAGGTGCAGCGTGGGCGGCAGCGCCGCCGGCTCGGGCTCGGTGGCGTCGAGCCACGTGACGATGGCCGCGTCGTAGGCGGCGGTGTGGGCGAACGCGGCGCGGGCCAGCCGCCGACGGGTACCCGCCGACAGTGAACCGTCGGCGCGCAGTTCGGCGAGCACCGCGTCGTAGTCGGACGGGTCGACGACGACGCCGACGTGGGCGTGGTTCTTGGCCGAGGCCCGCACCATCGCCGGCCCGCCGATGTCGATCATCTCGATGCCCGGCTTGGCCCCGAACGGGTACAGGTTCACGACGACGAGCGAGATCGGTTCGATGCCGTAGGCGGCCATGTCGACCTGGTGCGACGCCAGCGTGGGGTCGGCGAGGATGCCGCCGTGCACCTTGGGGTGCAGCGTCACCACGCGATGGTCGAGGATGGCCGGCACGCCCGTGAGATCGGCGACGTCCTGCACCGGGATGCCCGCCTCGGCGACGGCCTTGGCGGTGCCGCCCGACGACACCAGCTGCCAGCCGAGGTCGTGCAGGCCGCGGGCCAGGTCGACCACGCCGGTCTTGTCGAAGACGGACAGCAGGGCACGAGGGGAGGCGCTCACCCGCTCATGTTGGCAGGCCGAGCGGGTGGCGCCCGGAACCGAGGGCGGCGGCTCGCTCAGCCGAACGCCACCAGCGCGCCGCTGGCGGTGCCGACGACCACCACGCGACCGGCGGTCCACACCCGTGGAGCACCGGCGGCGGCGAGCGACAGGGGCACCGACCAGCGCGGCCGGCCCGTCGCCAGGTCGTAGCCGATCAGCTGGTCCCCGGCGGCGCTGGTCCGGTAGACGGTGCTCCGGCCGAGGCCCACGGCACCGGCGCCGGGCATCCGCTCGCCGGTCACGGCGGCCGAACCACGGTCGGCCCGCACGACGGCATCGCCTTGGTCGAGCAGCACGATCGTCGCGTCGCCCGACCGCGCCAGCACCGTGCGATCGCGGTTCGAGGCGTTGATGAGCGCCAACCCCGTCGCGTCGATGTCGGCGCCGGTGGTGGCGTCGACGTAGCTCTGGTCGGCCACCGAGTCGCGCTGACGCAGCTGCACGTACGCCCCGTTGGCGCCGGCCAGAACCCTGGTCCCGAGGGGACGACGCCACCGCTCGCGGCCCGACGCGTCGAGGCCGACGAGGTCGTCGCCCTCGGTGACCACGATCCGGTCGGCGGCCACGGCCACCTGCGGCCGGCTGCGACCGCAGAAGCTGGCGCCCTCGGCCGACGAGTAGCGCCAGCGCACCAACCCGTCGGCCGGAGACCGCCCGCTGATGGCGTCGCAGCTGGCATCGACGAGCACGTCGAGCCCGAGACCCGACCGCAAGGTGCCCGCCGGGCTCCAGCGCACGTTGCCGGTGGCCAGGTCGATCACGTTCAGCCCCAGCGCCACCCGACCGTTGACCTGCTGGACGATGCCGTACCCGGCCGAGCCGGGAACCTGGGTGACGAAGCCGTCGAGCTGCCAGCGCACCGAGCCGTCGCCGAGCGCGAGCATCGTGGCGCTGACCGAACGGTCGTCCTGCACGTTGAGGATCAGCCCCACGGGCGTGACGTGCACACTGCCGCCGGCCGCGACGACGTCGTAGGTCCAGCGCGCCTCACCGGTGACGGCGTCGAGCGCGGCGACCACGAGCGAACCCGACCCGCTCCGGCGCACCTGGGTCAGCACGTACACGCTCGTGTCGTCCTGCACCGCCATCTCCACCGACGCGCCCGCGGCCGGGTCGTACGTCCACCGCTCGGTGGGCGCCCCGGTGTGGTCGTCGGTCACCGACTGCGTGCCGCCCGCCAGCTGCACGGTCATCCCCTGCGCGCCGTCGCGCCCGGCCACCGCCAGCCCGGCGGCCACCAGCGCAGCGACGGCCAGCGCGGCCAGCGCCGAGCGCCGCATCCAACGCATGCCTCGACCGTGGTGGACGTCCCGACCGTCACGGCGGACGTCCGTGCGGTGGAACTCGCGGCCGCCGTCCGTTCCGCCGTCACCCGCCTCATCGGCGTCGTCGTCGATGACCTCGACGCGCAGCGACCCGTCGTCGGCCAACGAGGCGGGCTCCTCGGCGGCGACGAGCGGCCGGGGCGTCACGCCGGCGGCTGCGACGGGCAAAGGCATCCCACCGTTCGGTGCCTGCTCGACGGGACCGGACGGCCCCGCCCACGGCGACGCCGGCTGCACGGCGAGCACCAGACCGGTGGGCGGTGCGAACGGGCCGGGCGCCGACGAGGACGGCGCAGGGGCCCCGCGCTCGCGACCGCACGACCGGCAGCGCCGATCGCCAGGCTCGAACGCCCTTCCGCACGCCGCACAGCTGGCCACGGCCACAGCGTATGGGCGCGAACCCTGACCCACGCCGTCGGACCGCTGTGGGTTCCCTGTGCGTCCCGACGGGAGCCGCCCCGGTCAGGCGTGGCGCCGTTCGGCCTCGGCGGCGGGCTCCGCCGGCTCGAAGGCGCTGACCGGTGTGGCCACGTCGGGGCGCGCCGACTTGGGTACGTCGACCGGGGCGTTCCGGCGCGCCCACCACCGGCTGGCGATGACCACGACGGCGAAGGCGACCGCAACGAGCACGACCTGGCGGACGCCGCCACGGCGACGGCGCGGTGCGGTGGCCGCGTGCGCCGTGCGGGCCAACGCGGCGGCCGACCCCTCCACCAGATCGCTCACCTGGCCCGACACGTGATGGGCGGCGTCGATGGCACCCTCCGACAGGCGGCGTACGTTCCGGGGCAGCTGACGCGTCTCCACATGCACGGCCGAACCTCTTTCTCGTCGATCTCGCCACACCCGAGTCGGGCGGCGTCCCGGGGCTACCCGTGCGGACCGTGGCACCAAACCGGGCGCCGTTTGCGGGCCGGCGGCGGCGGGTACCGTCTGACGGGGACCCGGCACCCGGGTCCCGGTGCGGTACACCACCGGACGGAGATCGACGACCGGATGACCGACCCCAGCTCTCTCCCCATGAGCCAAGTCGCTCCGAGCCCCTGGGTGCTCGCCAACGAGCCGACGTCGCTGGGCGACCCGACGAACCTGGTGACGCTCGTCGACGGCCAGACCTTCTGCCTCAGCGGCCGGTCGGGTGACCTGGGCGGCAACCTGGCCCACGGCGTCTTCTTCGCCGATCGGCGCGTCCTCAGCGAGCTGCGGCTGACGGTCGACGGGTCGCCGCTCGAGCCGCTCGCCGTGAGCCTCACCGGCGCCACGCAGGCCGCCTTCGTGGGGCGCTCGTCGCCACCGGCCGGCGCGCCGGCCGGGCGTCGCCTGCTCGTCATCCGGCGGCGGCGGCTCGGGACGGTGTTGCACGAGGAGTTCGACATCCGCAACACCACGCCGGAGCCGACGACCACCCACGTACGACTGTCGTTCGCCGTCGACTTCGCCGACGTGTTCGCCGTGAAGGAGGGGCGGGCCGTCCCCGAGGGCGAGCACGCGCACGAGGTGCGCGAGGGCGCGGTCGTCTTCCGTTGGCGCCAGGGTGCCGTCGACCGACGAGTCGAGCTGGTCGCCGGCGGCGGCGGCGCGCCGTACGCGTCGGCGCAGGGCTTCGCGTGGGAGGTCACCATCCCGGCCCACGGTCGCGTCGTGCTCGGGTTCGACCTGCACGCCGCGCTCGGCGAGACCTGGGTGGGCCCGACCGCGCCGCCCTCGCTGATCGGAGCGCACGCTCGCGCCAGGACGTGGCGGGCGGCCGCACCGGCGCTTCGCACGGCCGACCGTCGGCTGGGCACCGCCTACGACCGGGCCGTCGCCGACGTCGAGGCCCTCCGGCTGCACGATCCGACCGGACGTCACCGGCCGGTGATCGCCGCGGGCGCGCCCTGGTTCATGACGCTGTTCGGGCGCGACGCGCTGCTGGCCTCGTACATGGCGATGCCCGTCGACCCCGACCTGGCGCTCGGGGTGCTCGACGCCCTCGCCGCGCTGCAGGGCGAGCGCGTCGACGAGGCGAGCGAGGAGGAGCCCGGCCGGATCATGCACGAGACCCGTTTCGGAGCGGTCGACGCGCCCACGTTGATGGGTGGCAACACGTACTACGGCTCGGTCGATGCCACGCCTCTGTTCGTCGTGCTGCTCGGCGAGCTCAGCGCGTGGGGGCTGGGCACCCCCGACCTCGAACGGCTCCTCCCCGCGGCCGACCGGGCGCTGGGGTGGCTCGACAACTACGGCGACCGCGACGGCGACGGGTGGATCGAGTACCGGCGTACGACCGAGCGCGGCCTCGCCAACCAGGGGTGGAAGGACTCGTGGGACGGCATCCGCTA
>JANPGL010000466.1:0-2417 GCA_031423915.1 Actinomycetes bacterium
GACAGCGCGGCGGCCGAACGGCCGTAGCCCGCCCGCTGGCGGGCGAACGCGCCCAGGCCGGTCCGCGGCCGGTGGTGGGTGACGACCGACGGCTCGTAGCGGACGCGGCAGCCCGCCTCGGTCAGCCGCCACACGAGGTCGACGTCCTCACCGGTCCGGAGGGTGGGGTCGAACCCGCCGACGGCGCGCAGGGCATCGACCCGGGCCACGAGGACGGCGGTCGGGACGTACCCGACCCGGGTGCGGGCTCGCACGGGCGCCGATGCGGGTCCGAGATCGAGCGGGCTGTGACGTTCCTCGTACCGGGCCAGCCGGCCGGCGCCGGGACGCCCGGCGACCCGTGGGGCGACGGCCACGACGGCGGGGTCGTCGAAGTGGGCGAGCAGCGGGCTCAGCCAGTCGCCGTCGGGGAGCTCGACGTCGGCGTCGACGAACGCGACGAATGGGGTGTCGACGGCGGCGAGCCCGCTGTTGCGGGCCGCGCCCGGGCCCTGGTTCGTGGCGTGGCGGAGCAGCCGGACCCCGGCCGGGGCCGCCAGCGGCGCGGGCGATCCGTCGTCGACGAGGACGAGACCACCGATGCCCGCCGAGCCCAGCCGTTCGAAGACCCCGGTCGGCACCGCGCCCCCGAACACCGGCACCACCCCCGTGACCTGCGGGAACGCCTCACTCGCAGAATCTTCGAAGATTCTGCGAGTGGGGGCTGCGGGGTGGGCGACCCCAGCATCGAGGAGGCGGGCGACGAGGGTGCTGTCGGGCACCGGCTGGCCGGCCTCGATCCGGTCGATGACCCGCGCGCCCGCCAGGGTGAGACGGAGCAGCCGCAACGGCGAGCCCCCGAGCAGCACCCGCCCGCCGTCCAGCCGGCGGACGCCGCCGTCGAGCACCAGCCGGCGGCCCGTCACCCGACCCACGCCACCACGGCGGCCACCAGGTCGGCCACGAGGGCGGCAAAGACGGCGCGCCCTTCGTCCGCGGAGGCGCCCGCGGGATCGCCGAGCACCCCGTTGGCGCTGACCGCCCGGACGCCTTCGGCCCGCAGCGCCAGCAACAGCTCGGCCAGGGGCTCGGTCCGCCCAGCCGCCGCCGCCCGAAGGTCGACCAGTTCGGGGTGCAGCGCCAGGAGCAGCGACGTCTCGGCCCAGCCGGCGTGGGCGTCGCCGCCGCGGACGACCGCGGACCACCCCAGCGCCCGCCGCCCCTCGCCGCGCAACTGCTCGACCGCTCGGCGCACGGCCACCGCGTTGCCTCCATGGCCGTTCACGAGGATGAGCCCGGCCGCCCAGTCGGCGGATCGCCCCAGCTCGATCAGCAGGGTCGTCAGCGCGTCGACCCCGATCGAGAGCGTCCCCGCGAACCCGTCGTGCTCGCCGCTCGCCCCGATCGTCACGGCCGGCGCGACACAGGCGCCTGGAAGCCGGTCGGCCGCCCCGGCCGCCACCGCGGTGGCGATGCGCGTGTCCGTGTCGAGGGGCAGGTGCGGGCCGTGCTGCTCGCACGACCCGACGGGCACCAGCAACAGCGGCGGTTCGTCGGCGACGGCCGGCCAGGTTCGCTCGCCCAGCGGGCGACCGGTCACGGCTCGGCCCGCTCCGGCAGCTCGTAACCCCAGCGCGCCAGTGCGGCCAGGATCTGCTCGGCCGCCTCGCCGGGCTCGGCCGTGACCGGCGTGCGGCGCTCGGCGGCGCCCGTCGACGAGGCCAGGCCGGCACCGGTCAATGACCGCACCCGGTCGAGCGCGGTGGCGCCCGCCGGTGCCGCCACCACGCGCGGCCTCGGCCGATAGGGCGCCGGGAGCCCCACGCGCACCGCGGCGCCCGGCGAGACGTCGGCCCGGACGACCTCGATCATCGTCCGCTCGGCCCGCAGGACCCCCGGAAGTCCGGCCCGCCGCAACCGGCTCGTCGCTCCCTCCACGCTCAGCACGGCCCGCCCCGCCACGGCCAACCGCTCGCGTCGGCCCCCGTCGAGCCGGCGCACGACCACCAGCCGACCGGGTGCCCCGGCCTGGGCGGCCGAGACCTCGACCAACCCGAAGCACCCCGCGGCGCCCAGCATCGCGGCCACCAGCACCGGCACGGCCCCCGAACCGGCCTCGAGGCCCTGGTCGCCGCACCACACCTGGTCGGCCTGGCGCAGGACGCCGGCCAGCGCGGTCGCCACGTCCTCGGCGCGCCGGACCGCGCCGTCCACCCGGACGGCGCGGTTCGCACCGCAAGCCAACGCCTCCCGCAGGACGACATCCGACGACGCCGGGCCGACCGTCACGGCGACGACCTCGGCACCCCAGACCAGGGCGCAGCGGAGCGCCTGCTCGAGCGCGGCCGCGTCGGCATGGGTGAGCCGGCTTGTCCGGTCGTCGGTCGACACCTCGCCCGACAACGGGTCGACCTCGGGGCGACGGTCGGTGCACGACA
>JANPGL010000467.1:0-4148 GCA_031423915.1 Actinomycetes bacterium
GGCGTCGGTGCTCGACGCGCTGGCCGCCATCGCCAGCGCGCCCGGCGACACCGCCACGCACCTGCGGGCCGCCTGGCCGCTGGTCGCCGGCGCGCTCGGCTGCGCGCCGCTGCTCGACACCGAGCCCGCCACGCGACGCGACCAGTCGTGGACCTTCGCGGCCATCGCGGCCACGCTCGCCGCCGCGCTCCACCGGCTCGCCGCCGGGCTACCGGTCGTCACGCCGGACGCCTCGCTCGACGTGGCGTCGGACTACCTGCGCATGGCCACCGGCGTGACCCCCGACGATGCCCATGCCCGCGCGCTCGAGCAGTACCTGATCCTCACGGTCGACCTCGGCTTCAACGCCTCGACGTTCACGGCCCGCGTCATCGCCTCCACGGGCGCGGATCTCGGCGCGGTCGTCGGCGGGGCCCTCGGCGCCCTCACCGGACCGCTGCACGGAGGCGCACCGAGCCGAACCCTCGAGGCCCTCGACGCCATCGGTACGGCCGACCGGGCCGAAGCCTGGGTGCGCGCCGAGGTCGCCGCCGGGCGCCGGATCATGGGGTTCGGCCACGCCGTCTACCGCACCATCGACCCGCGCAGCGAGCTGCTGCGGTCCGTGGCCGAGTCGCTCGGCGGACCGGTCATCGAGCGAGCCATGGACATCGAGCGCGAGGTCGTGCACACGCTGCGATCGATCAAGCCCGACCGCCCGCTCTACGCCAACGTCGAGCTGTACGCCGCGGTCACCATGGAGGCGTGCGGGCTGTCGCGCTCGATGTTCACGCCGACGTTCGCCACCAGCCGGCTCGTGAGCTGGTGCGCCCACGCCGAGGAGCAGGCGCTCGACGGCAAGCTCATCCGCCCGTCGGCCCGGTACGTCGGCCCGGAGCCGCAGCCGCGGCTCAGCGCCTGACGTCGGGGGTGGGCGCCACGGTCGTATCCATCTCGACGGGCTCGGCGCCGAGCACGATGAGCATCTTCGACATGCCGTGGAACAGCGCCACGCCGAGGCCGAGCTCGACGAGCTGGTCGTCGGCGTAGTGGCGGCGCAGCTCGGCCACCAGCTCCGACGACGGCGTAGCACCGGCCAACATCACGTCGGTGAACGCCACGACGGCCTTCTGGGCCTCGGTCAGGCCGTCGGCCCGCTCGTACCCGTCGTCGATGAGCGCGGCGCGCTCCTCGCTGAGCCCCTCCTGCCTCGCGACCGCGAAGCGCACGTTGCGTCAATAGCCGCAGTCGGTGATGCGGGCGTTGCGCAGTCGCGCCGTCTCCTTCGAGACATGGTCGAGCCGGCCGTGGCTCCAGAACGTGCCGTACAGGTCGAAGAACGCGCCAGCCAGCGCGGGCTGGTGGGCCAGCGCGTTCCCGAACGCCGACGGCCCGGACGCGGCCGGTGTGACACGGAGCTCGGTGCTCACGAGGAGACCGTCCTTTCGGAGGTGGCGAAGGCCAGACGTAGACGGCTCTGGCCGTCGAACAGGGCAAGGGCGAACGAGAAAGCGACCGCGCCGGCGGCGCCCAGCCGTTGGCTCACCGCGGCGAACTGCTCGTCGCTCACGCCGTGCACGTCGAGGGCGAACTGCTCGGCCACCGACAGTGTGGCCCGGGCGAGCTCGTCGAACCCCGGGTGGCTCCACCATCGGTCGAGGCCGACGACGAGCGCCTCGTCGAGGCCGGCCGCCTCGGGGGAGCGCAGCGCCGCGCCGGCGACGTCTCCCAGCTGCTGCGCCATGCGGATGCGGCACAGCTCGAGCACATGCGGGTCGACACCGGCCCGCCACACACCGCCGACCAGGGTCTCGTAGCGGCCCGACAGGTCGGGTCGGGCGCGGAGCACCGACGGCAGCGACGCATCGGTCGCCTCGGTCAGCCAGGTCCCCTCCCCCATGCCGAGATCATGCCACGGGATGACCCCGGGTCCACCTCCGGGTGGACGGCCGCCGCCGTCGCGCTCGGTAGCGTGGACGCGTGAGGGCATGGCGGCATCCGGCGACCTGGCTGCGGGAGCACCCGCGCCACATGGACATCGGCATGGCCGTTGTCCTGGTCGGCTTCACGATCGCCTCGATCGCCATCCCCGACACGGGCGTCAACCCCCGCCACCCGACCCTGTTCGCCTACGTGCTCGGCGGGGTGGGCACGCTGCCGCTCGTGTGGCGGCGGCAGCGGCCGATCGCCGTGCTCGCCGTGACCGGCGCCATCACGATCCTCTCCCAGGCGTTGAAGCACCCGGACTCGACCCTCACCCTGGCGCCGGTGGTCGCCGCCTACTCGGTGGCGGCCTACACCCGCTCGCGCAGAGCGCTCCGCATCACGGCAACGATCGTGCTCGCCGTCCTCGTCGTCGGCAACGTCGTCAGTGCCCTCGTCGAGAGCAAGGCCGAGAACCTGCTCGGCGCCGTGGGCAACGGCATCATCTTCGGCACCGCCTTCCTGGCGGGCGACAACATGAGGCGCCGCCGAGAGAGGCTCGCCGATCTGGAGGCGCGAGCCAACGCGGAGGAGACCACCCGCCAGGCGTTGGCACGCGAGGCGGTGGCGGCGGAACGTCAACGCATCGCCCGCGAGCTCCACGACGTGGTGGCGCACTCGTTGTCGGTGATGGTCGTGCAGGCCGGCGCGGCGCGAAGGCTGGTGGCGACGAAGCCGGACCTGGCCGCCGAGGCCCTGGGCGCCATAGAGACGACTGGCCGTGAGGCGCTCGACGAGATGCGGCGGCTCCTCGGCGTGCTCCGCACACCGGAGGGTGACAAAGAATCCCCCGACCTGGCCCCGCAGCCGTCGCTGGTCCACCTCGACGATCTGACCGGCGCCGACCCCGGGCTGCCGGTGGAGGTCGTGGTCGAGGGCGAACCGGCCCCACTACCGGCCGCCATCGACCTGCAGGCGTACCGCATCGTGCAGGAAGCCCTCACCAACGTGCGCAAGCACGCCGGGCCGGCGCGGGCCACGGTGCACCTCCACTACGGCACCGACGCGCTCGAGGTGCGGGTCGACGACGACGGGCGCGGCGCGAGCGCGTCCGCACCCCTCGGTGGCGAGGGTCACGGGCTCGTCGGCATGCGCGAGCGCGCCGCACTGTGCGGCGGCGAGCTGCGCGCCGGCCCCCGGCCCGGAGGCGGCTGGTCGGTCACAGCCCGGCTGCCCCTGGCCGGAACCAGGAGCGGCGCCGGATGATCCGCGTGGCCGTCATCGACGACCAGGCGCTCGTACGTGCCGGGTTCCGCATGATCTGTGAAGCCGAGGACGACCTGACGGTGGTGGGCGAGGCGGCCGACGGGATCGACGCCGTCGACCTCGTGGCGCGCGCCCGGCCCGACGTGGTGCTGATGGACATCCGCATGCCCGTCGTCGACGGGGTCGAGGCCTGCGCCCGAGTGAGCGCCGCGCACCCCGAGGTGCGGGTGCTGGTGCTCACCACGTTCGACCTCGACGACTACGTCGTGGGTGCGCTGCGCGCCGGCGCCAGTGGCTTCCTGCTCAAGGACACCCCGCCGGAGCAGCTCGTCGACGCCATCCGGGTGGTGGCCCGCGGCGACGCCCTGCTCGCCCCGTCGATCACCCGTCGGCTCATCGAGACGTTCGTCCAGGCCGAGGCGCGACCCGTCGTCGCCGCGCCCGGGCTCGAGTCGCTCACGGACCGCGAGCTCGAGGTGCTCACGTCGATGGCCCGCGGCCTCTCCAACAGCGAGATCGCCGCCGCGCTCTACCTCGGCGAGGCGACCGTGAAGACGCATGTGGGTCGTGTGCTCGCAAAGCTCGGGCTGCGCGACCGCGTGCAGGCCGTCGTGCTGGCCTACGAGTCGGGCGTTGTGACGCCCGGCACGCGCTGATCGCCCCACTCCACGACCGGGCATTGTTGGGGCGGTTTTCACCGCGACGCTGGCATCATCCTCGTGACCGATGGTCGATCAGCCGTCCGGTTGATGCCAGACGACCCCGTTCCGTCGGACCATGTCCGCATGGACACAACCACCCCAGAGGCCGCCATGACCGCCATGCCCCCGCCCCCCTCCGTCGCCACCGAGCAGGCCGCCGCCGGCGCCGTCGACGCCAGCAAGGTGTACGGCAAGGGCGACAGCGAAGTGCGGGCGCTCGACGGCGTCAGCGTCTCATTCGCCCGCGGCCAGTTCTCCGCCATCATGGGCCCGTCGGGC
>JANPGL010000468.1:0-4134 GCA_031423915.1 Actinomycetes bacterium
CACAGGAGCCACCACGAGGTTGGGCACGGTCTGGCCCTGCACGTAGCTGACCATGGCGACGTCGGGCTTGTCGTTGCCCGTGCCCCACACGCACAGCTCACCGGCCGAGAGCGGCTCGGTGACCGTCACGTTGAGGAGCACGGCGTGGATGGTCTCGCCCGGCACGGCGCCGACCCCGGCCACCGACAGGCGACGCTGCTGGCCCGTCAGCAGGGGCTTGGCCCGGGTCCGGGTGTCGAGCACCCGCTGCGGGTCGACCGGGCTGAGCCGGCTACCGGGCGAGGTCGTGAAGTAGCCCATGACGTCGGCCACCACGTGCACGGCGCCGGCCGAGTTGAACACCTGCACGGCTCCCTTGCCACTGACCTTCACGATCACCAGGTTCGAGACCGGCACGCCCGACTGGTAGGTGAGGTTGGCCGACTCCGGCTTGGCGTCGCCGGCCGGCCACACCGTCAGGTAACCGGCTTCGGTCGGCTTGAGCACCGTCACGTTGAGCAGCACGGCGGTCACGTCGGGGCCCGGGAGTCGGCCACGTCCGGTGACGCCCACCTCGATGGTCTCGCCGGCCGACAGCTTGCGCTTCGTGCCGCGTGGCAGGCCACGGCCGCTGCGGGTGTCGAGGATCCGCACGGGGGGAAGCGCCACGAACGAACCGGGCTCGTTGAAGTTGCAGCTCCCTCCGGCACCGGCGCCGGGCACCGTGGTCGTCGTGGTCGGCGCCGCGGCCGTCGTCGTCGGGCTCGCCGCCGCCGTGGTGCTGGTGGTGGGGGCCACGGTCGTGGTCGGGGCCACCGTCGTGGTCGGGGCCACCGTCGTCGTGGTGGCCGCGGCCGTCGTCGACGTCGGAGCCACGGTCGTCGTGGGCGCCACCGCCGTGGTCGTCGCTCCGGCCGCGGTCGTGGTCGTGGCGGCGACCGTCGTCGTGGTCGGGGCCACCGTCGTGGTCGGCGCCACCGTCGTGGTCGGCGCCTCCGTCGTGGTCGGCGCGACGGTCGTGGTCGGGGCGACCGTGGTCGTCGGCGCGACCGTGGTCGTGGTGGCCGCCGCGGTCGTCGTGGTGGTCTTGGCCACGGTCGTGGTGGTCGCCGCCACCGTGGTGGTCGTCGCCTCGGCCGTGGTCGTCGTGGTGGTGGTCGGGGGCGTCCCGCCGCCGATGGCGGTCACGAAGCCGAGGTCCTCGAACGCGCGGCCGAGGATCTCGACCGGGTCCGCGCCGAGCACCTTGTCGAGCAGGCTCGTGTAGACGCTGCGGAAGTCGACGGTCATGGCGAACATCCCGTCGCCGTCGAGCTTGGTCAGGTCGGGTAGCGAGCCGTAGAGACCGCCGCGCACGGGCTGGCCGAGCACGAGCACGGCGTTGGCCGTGCCGTGATCGGTGCCGGCCGTGTCGTCCTGCTCGAGCTGACGTCCGAACTCGGACACGACCACGATCACGACCTTCGACGCCAGGGCGGGGTCGAGGTTCGTGTAGAAGGCCCGCAGCCCGTCGTCGAGCCGACGGAAGTTCTCGTCGTGGGTGCGCAGCTCGTTCTCGTGCGTGTCCCATCCGCCGTCGTGGTCGACGTTGAGGGCCCGCACACCCACGCGGGCGTTCAGCAGGCGGGCGGCCACGACCATCTCCCGCCCGAACCAGGTGTCGGGGAAGGAGCCCTCGTACGCCGGGGCCACGGTGGCACCCACGTCGACGAGCTGGCGGGTGGTGCCGGCCCACAGGTCGGCCCACGCACCGAGTCCCGTCGGCGCCGACGCCATCGAGCGCACCGCGTCGTACAGGCGCTTCTCGCGGGCGCCCGTGTCGGTGCCGAAGAAGTAGCCGTTGCCGCTCAGCGCCACGGCACGGGTGGACCGGCCGAGCAGGTGGTACGGCACGTCGTCGGTGAGCGTCGTGACGGGCACCGGTCCGGCCGTGGTGCCGAGCGTGTCGAGCCACCGCCCGAGCCAGCCCGACGACGCCGATCCGGTACCGCCCCAGCCCTCCTGCCAGATCCGCATCGACTCGAAGTGGCTCCGGTTCGGGTTCGGGTAGCCCACCCCGTTGACGACGGCGAGCCGACCTGCGTCCCACTGCTGCTTCAGGAAGCCGAGACGCGGATGCAAGGCGAACCCACCGCTGAGCGGGAGGGTCGTGTTGGCCTTGAGCCCGATGGTCGGCCGCAGCCGGTAGTACTCGGTCTGGTGGGTCGGGACCACCATGTTCAACCCGTCGCAGCCGCCCTGCAGGTTGACGACGAGGAGGATGCCGTCGCGCCCGGGCGTGGCCGCGGCGTCGGCGAACGGCATGCGGTGACCGAAGTTCGTGGCGAGCGCCACGCCACCGCCGGCGAGCGCGGCGGCCTGCAGGAAGTGCCGGCGAGACAGGCCGCGCGGCGAGGTGTCGGCCGGTTCGCTGAGGGCGCGGACGGCCTGGTCGACATCGGGATCGGAGCTGCGCATGGGGCGGCCTCTTCGGGTGGTGGTTGTTCGTGGGGAAACGTCGGGCCGCCCGGACCGACGCGGAGCTGTGAAGCGGGGTGGCCGGAGCCTCAGGCGACCTGGAGGTCGGGGCTCATCAACACGAGGAACAGCAGGTCGTAGTTGGCGTCGCCGAAGTAGTCGGTGGCGCCGCGTACGTTCGTGAGCCACGTCCGAAGCGCCGTGCGCGTCACGGTCGAGGGCGCGGCGATGGCGAACCGGTCGAAGGCGGCCTGCACCGCAGCATCGACCGTCTGGCGGCTGTAGTCGGGCAGGAGCTTCTTCTCGTTGGCCCGGTCGAGCAGGTGCCACGAGAACGCGGCCCGAGAGGCGGACGCGCTCGTCGAGATCCAGTACCCGTTGGCCTTCCAGCCGGCCACGTTGGGCGGGTTCATCGGCTCCTGGCCCTGGTTCGACAGGTGCCAGTGCAGGTCGGCCTCGGCGGCCGGCAGCCCGAGCCCGCGCAGCGCCGCGACCGCCCATTCGATGGGCGTGCGCACATGCCCTTCGCGTGCCGTCACCGCGTAGAACTCGTCACGCAGGAAGATGGCCCGCAGCAGAGCCTTCACCGACAGGCTCTTGGCCACGAACTCGGCGGCCAGGGCATCGACGACCGCGGCCGGAGGGTTCGGATAGGCGAAGAACTCCCAGAGCTTGCGGGCGATGAAACGGGCCATGAGCGGCTGCTTCGAGCCGCGCATGATCTCGTCGATCTCGGTGGGGCCGTCCCAGTTCTTCGTGACGCCGAAGATCGTCTTGTTCGCGTTGTCGTGATTGCCCGCACGGAACAGGAACGCCGAACCGTCGTCGCTCAGGTTGTAGCCGGTCCAGGCGCGGGCGCCCTCGATCACGTCGGACTCCGCGTAGTTCCCGATGCCGAGCGTGAACAGCTCGAGCAGCTCGCGGGCGAAGTTCTGGTTGGGACGCCCCTTCACGTTCTCGTCGCTGTCGAGGTACCGGAGCATCGCCACGGTGGTGGCCATGCCCTGCGTCAGCGTGCGGAAGTCGCCGAGGGCGTTCGTGCGGTAGAAGGCGATCTGGTCGTACATGGCCTTCACCGAGCCGACCTTCTCGACGCCCGACACGAAGTGACCGTGCCAGAACAGAGTCATCTTCTCGATGATCGGCGCGGGCGTGGTCGCCATGCGACGCAGCCAGTCCTGCGTGAAGCCGATGAGGTACTCGTAGTCGCCCTTCGACGTATCGGAGAACACGGCGGGAGGCGCCTCGGGGAACCCTGCGGCGTTCAGCAGGCGGTCCACGGCGGGCGCCCGATCGAGGGCAGCCAGCGCGGCCACCTCGGCCACCGTCCCCCCGAATCCCGCCCGCTTGAGCAGGTGGGACGCATCTGCTGTCGTCATCGCCATCGTCACGACCTCCATCCGGCGCCCGTTGTTGGGATGGAAAGGCCAGACCCCTGGGTCTGGGAAGAGACTTCACGGAACATGGACGCAAGCGTGAACGGAGCATGGAGTGCACTTGGCGTTCCCCTAACGAACGAGGGCGTCCCGGGCAGCGGACCCGTCGCTGGCACTTGGGCTCAGGGACGCCCGCGCGGATAGGTTGCGCGTGGGGACAGCAAGCGCGCAGCCACGGCTGCGAGGAAGGGGACGGCGGTGCCGTACGAGTTCACCGAGCAGGGTCGGCTCATGCTTGACGAGGTCAAGCGCTACATGGACG
>JANPGL010000469.1:0-3252 GCA_031423915.1 Actinomycetes bacterium
CTTCGCGCAGCACGAACTCGCCCGGGTGGTCTTGGCTCGCCACCATGGCGTCCCCCAGCGGGTTCCACGGCACCTCGCGATGCTCCTCGAACGCGGTGACGCGCAGACCCGCGTCCGCCACGGCGTTCAGGATCTCGCCCAGCCCGTGGTTGAAGTGGATGATGTCGGGTGCCGCCAGCGCCCCTTCGCCGGCGTACGTGGTGGCGTCGGAGAACTGCACGCCGTCCGTCTCGAAGTAGGGGAACTCGACGACGAGCAGACCGTCGGGTCGGGGATCGCTCATGGTCCACAGCACCGGGTGGGCTTCTCGGAGGAACAGCCGGCCGCCCGGACGGAGCAACCCGGCCACCACTGCGGCCCACTGGGCGACGCTGGGTAGCCAGCACAACGCGCCGATGCCGGTGTAGACGACGTCGAAGCGTTCGCCGCCCAGCACGTCGACTGCGTCGTAGACGTCGGCTTCCACGACCTCGACCGCGGCGCCCGCTCGGACGGCCAGTCGACGGGCCGCGTCCACGGCGGCGGCCGAGAAGTCGAGGCCGGTGACCGTACGGGCACCGAGCCTCGCCAGCGACACGGTGTCCGTTCCGATGTGGCACTGCAGGTGGACCACGTCGAGCCCGTCGAGCCGGCCGAGGCGGGGGAGGTCGTAGCGCACGACGTTCGAGACATGCCGGGGGTCGTCGAAGGCCGCCAGGTCGTACCCGCCCGGGCCGGTGTGGACGGGGACACGCGATTCCCAGTTGGCGCGGTTGATGGCGCGCCAGTCGTCGGTCCGTTGGTCGTCGGCGGCCATCGCGTCACCGTACGACGTCTCGGTCACGGCACCACGAGGGATTCGTAGGGCGACGACGGCTCGTCGATCGCCTCCAATGCCGTCACCTCGAACCGGGGGTCGAGCGCGGCCGGGTCGTCGGGCACGAGCGTGCCGGTGATCGTCACCCAGCTGTCGGCCTTCGGCCGGTCGGCGGGCGGGTCGACGACGCGCACGGCCACGGGCGCGGCGTCGGCCGCGCAGCACGAGATGCGGAAGCGCACGACGCGGAACGTGCCGCTGCCATCGTCGTCGGGCACCACGAACCCGGTGAGCTTCACCGGCACGCCGCGCGTCGTGGCGCCGGCGTAGGTGCGCTCCACGAACTCGCCGATCGTCATGGCGAGCGGCACGCCGTCGGCCGGGAGCTTGGCCCAGCTGCCGTCGGCGTACACGTACGTGGCCCGCGAGCGGGTGGCGCGTGCCAGCGCGGCCGACCCGAGCGAGCGCGGCGCGATGCCCAGCACGACCACCACCGGCGCGAGGAGCAGCCACGCCACCCGGGGCCGGTGCCCGTGCGCCGGGGCGCGCGCCGACGCCAGCTCCCACGCCGCCGCGGTCAGCAGCGCGAACCCCGACAGCGTGAGCCACGGCCACATCGAGGCCTTCACGAAGTCGCGGTAGCGGCCCGAGACCACCAGGCGCAGCAGCAGCCCGCCGACGAGCAGGGGGAACGCCGCGGCCACCGCCCGATCGAGCGACGAGCGCCCGCTCACAGGAGCCACCGGGCGGTGAGCACGCCCGACACCACCGCCACGACGAACGTGAGCGGTGCGAAACGAAGGGCGAACCGCCGTCCGAACGTGCCGGTCTGCAGCGCGATCAGCTTCACGTCGACCATGGGCCCGACGACGAGGAACACCAGCCGGGACGTGAGCGAGAACTGGCTGAGGCTGGCGGCGATGAACCCGTCGGCCTCCGAGCACACGGCCAGCACCACGGCGAGCGCGGCGAGCGCCAGGATCGACAGCGCACCGTGCTCGGCCACCCCGTCGAGCACCCGGCGGGGCACGACGGTCTGCAGCGTGGCGGCCAGCGCCGCCCCCATCACCAGGAAGCCGCCCGCGTGGAGCAGGTCGTGCTGGGAGGCGGCGAAGAACCGGGCCAGCCGTCCGTCGGCTTCGCCGTGGGCGTGGGCGTCGCGGTGACGGCGGCGCGCCCGGTCCACCAGACCGTCGTCGGCGAAGCGGGCCCAGATCCAGCCGACCACCACGGCGGCGATCACGCTGGCCACGAACCGGGCCAGCACCATCTCGGGCCGGCCCGGGAACGCCACGGACGTGGCCACCAGCACGACGGGATTGATGGCAGGCGCCGCCAGCAGGAACGCCAGCGCAGCCGGGGCCGGGGCGCCGCGACCGACCAGTCGACCGGCCACGGGGACCGAGCTGCACTCGCAGCCGGGCAGGACCGCGCCGGCGAGCGCGGCCGCCGGCACGTTCAGCGCCGCCGACCGGGGGAGCAGCCGTTCGAGCACGCCCGGTGGCAGGAAGGCCTCGACGAGCCCGCCCACGGTGACGCCGAGGACGAGGAACGGCATGGCCTGCACACAGACCGCCACGAACATCGTGGTCCACAGCTGCAGCGCCGGCCGGTCCCTCAGGCTGCCACCGACCAGGCTGAGCACCAGGGTGCCCGCCAGCACGATGCCGAGCACCGCTGCCGAGCGGGTCTGCGGATCCCGCGATGCTCGCAGCGGGTTCGCGACAGTCACGGCGACGAGCGTAGGACCGCGGCGCGGTCCGCGCCGGGCGCGACGGGTGACCGCTCCCGGCCCGATGGGCGCGGCTAGGGTGCTCCCTCGGCCCGTGGGCACCTGATGCTCGGGGCCATCACCACCATGATCAAGCTCGACAACGTCACGAAGGTCTACAACGGCGATG
Organism: Actinomycetes bacterium; assembly: GCA_031423915.1. Classification (GTDB taxonomy): domain Bacteria; phylum Actinomycetota; class Acidimicrobiia; order Acidimicrobiales; family Ilumatobacteraceae; genus JANMAT01. The sequence goes on from JANPGL010000469.1 coordinate 2,698, forward strand.
TCGTCGCCGTGCGCGACGCCAACGTCGACATCCCCAAGGGCGAGTTCATCTTCCTCGTGGGGCCGTCCGGCTCGGGCAAGTCGACGCTGCTCCGACTCATGAACCGCCAGGAGATGCCCGACCGCGGCACCGTATGGGTGTCCGGCACGGCGCTCAACGCGCTTCCCAAGGGGCGCGTGCCACTGTTCCGGCGCGGGATCGGCTCGATCTTCCAGGACTACAAGCTGCTCGGCAACAAGACGGTGTTCGAGAACGTGGCCTTCGCGCTCCAGGTCATCGGCAAGCCCAAGCACGTCATCCGCCAGCAGGTGCCGGCCATCCTCGAGCTGGTCGGGCTCGCCGGCAAAGAGGACCGCTTCCCTCACCAGCTGTCGGGCGGCGAGCAGCAGCGCGTGTCGATCGCCCGGGCCTTCGTCAACCGGCCGCCGATCCTGCTGGCCGACGAACCGACGGGCAACCTCGACTCGCAGACGTCTGAAGAGATCATGCGCGTGTTCGAGAAGCTCGGCAGCGAGGGCCAGACGGTCGTCATGGTCACGCACGAGCCCGACATCG
>JANPGL010000470.1:0-5245 GCA_031423915.1 Actinomycetes bacterium
CCCAGTCGCGCACCGCGTCGGCGTACGCTCCGCGATCCTGACCGCCGCCCATCGTGCGGCGTGGATCGACCGGCTCACGTCCATCTGCTTCGGCGTCCTCGCGAGCGTTGCGGACCTGCTCCTCCAACCGCGACGACAACCACTCCGGGTACTGCACCGGCGCCGCCCAGCCCGGCTCTGGCGGCCGGACGATGATTCCGTCCTCGTCGATCCAGATCACGTTCGGGACGTTGACCACTCCGAACAGGGCGTCGAGTTGGTGCTCGGTGTCGACGAGCGACGGATGCTCGGCGCCCGCCTCTTCGACCCATTCGCGCGCCGACGCCGCGCCGTCCATGTCCATCGACACCGTGACCACCTCGAGGCCGAGGGGATGAAGCTCCGCACGCAGTGCCTGCCACCCGGGCAGGTCGTAGCGGCAGCCTCAATAGGGCGCCCAGGAGACGATCACGACCTTCTGGCCCCGCAGCGCGTGGAGGTGGAAGTCGTTGCCGTCCAGGTCCGACAGGACGACATCGGGTGCCTCGGCCGTCACCAGCGTCCGGCCGGTGAGCGACTCGGGGCCGAGTGCCCACACGCCGTGCGCCGGGTCGTGGACCAACGCCATGCCGAGGCGCCTGGCCGTGTCGGCGAGGTCGAACGCGCCCCGCGCGAGCGGGACGCACGTCTCACCTTTGCAGGCACCCTCGGGCTTGATCGCCCAGCCGGTGCCGGCCGCGAACGAGTCGGCGTCGATGTCGAGACGATCGATGATCACGGTGCAGTCCCTCTCGGTCGCGTTGCGAGCATGGTCCGGTCACCACGGGTCGTGCGGGTAGTAGTTCTCCGCGCCGATCGCCCGGATGTCGCTGAGCCAGTCGCTGTCGTACAGCTCGGTCGGTCCCTGGAGCGGGTCGGCGAACGCCCAGGCCTGCCGCTTGTACGTCCAGTTGTCCGGATGAAGCCGGTGGGCCTTGCGGAACCAGCGCGGCGCGTCGTCTCGGTGTCCTCGACGCCAGAGGTGCTGGGCGAGCTCGAACGCCGCCGCCGCCCGGGCGTGCTCGGGCGGTCGCGGGTGGGATCGTGCGACGACCTCGTCGGGAGACAGCGTGAACCGGCTCCGCGCGCCGTGTTCGACCCAGTCCCGTACGGCCGCCACGTACCCGTCCGAGTCGGTGACGATCTTGCGGGCCTCGGCCAGCATGTCCTTCATCCGTTGCGGGGTGTCGGCCGGGATATCGGCGTACTTCTTGTCGTTCGTCTCGCGGGGCGGCCACGCCGGTTCCGCCGGGCGCACCAGCACGCCGTCCTCGTCGATCCACACCCCGTTCGGAATGTTCACGAAGCCGAACAACTCGTCGGTGACGTGGGCCTGGTCGATCAGCGAGGGATGCTCGGCGCCGGCGGCCTCGATCCACGGTCGCGCCGCCTCGACCCCGGCGGTGTCGAGGGCGACGGTGACGATCTCCAACCCCTTCGGGTAGACCTCACTGCGCAGCGCCTGCCACCCGGGCAGGTCCAGACGGCAGCCTCAATAGCTGGCCCACGAGGCGATCAGCACCTTGCGACCACGCAGCGACGACAACGAGAACATCTCACCGTGCACGTCGGGCAACCGCAGGTCGGGTGCCACCGCCGTCGTCAACGCCCGCCCGCCACCTTCGGGACCGAGGACCCACACCCCGGTGATCTCGTCGTGCAGCAGTGGCATCCCGAGCCGCTGCGCCACCACCTCCGCGTCGAGCACGTCGCTCGCCCTCGACGGCATCGGCACGCACCGATCGCCCTTGCACAACCCCTCGGGCTTGGCCTGCCAGCCGGTGCGCGCCGCGAACTCGGCTGGATCCAGTCTCAACGACTCGAGCAGCATCACGCGAACCTAGCCGCGCCCAGCCGGTCGGGCGACCACCTCGAGAAGCTCGAAGGCCGCGCCACGACCGGTCGTGCTCGGCGTAGATTCCGTGTTTGCCCTGCTAGATCGGGTGGGCCAGGTGGGGATCGAACCCACGGCCTGAGGATTGTGAGTCGCCTCCCGCACGCGGCGAGCGTCACGGCGCATCGAACGTCAACCACAGTTCCTCGAGGCCCCGATGGGTGAAGCTGGGCACGTGTCGGAAGTCGTTCCTGTCGGGCGCGAACGCGAGGTTGCGGAGCCGGTCCAGGAGCGCCTCGAACGCGATGCGCGCTTCCAGGCGGGCCAGCGGCGCGCCGACGCAGAAGTGGATGCCCTGGCTGAACGCCAGGTGGGTCCGGGCGTTGTCGCGACGGACGTCGAACGCAGCCGCACCGGGGAACTGCGCGTCGTCGCGGTTGGCCGCGGCGTAGAGCACGCCAACTCCGGAGCCGGCAGGGATGTGGACGCCCGCCAGCGTGGTGTCCCGGGTCGCGCGCCGGAAGTGGCACTGCACGGGGGACTCGAGCCGCAGCACTTCCTCGACCAGGTTGGGGATCAGCGTCCGATCGTCGAGGACGGCGTGCAGTTGCTCGGGGTGCTCGAGGAGCAGGCGCAGCCCGGAGGTGATGGTGTTGGTCGTCGTCTCGTTCCCGGCCACGAGCAGCTGGGGCAGGATGCTGACGATCTCGTCCATGCGCAGCGGCCGCTCTTCGCCGTCGGGCGCCGTGAACGTGAGGGTGATGAGGTCGTTCATGATGTCGTCGCGCGGATCGGCGCGTCGCGCTTCGACCTGCTCGACGAGGTAGCGGTTGAACTCGAGGTAGTCCCGCCGGATCTCGACCAGCCGCTCGGCATCGACCAGGCCGCCGAGCTGGGCGATGCCGTCGGACCACCGCTTGAAGGTGCGCAGCTGCGACCGGGGTAGGCCGAGCATGTCGCAGATCACGATGAGGGGCAGCGGCACGGCGAAGGCGTCACCGATCTCGGCCTCGCCGACCGGGAGGAAACGGTCGATCAGTTCGTCGGCGAGGTGGCGCACGTCGGCTTCCATGGCCGCCACTCGTCGCACCGAGAACGCCCGGTTGACGAGGCCCCGGTAGTGGCTGTGCACGGGAGGGTCGGCGGTGAGAAGCGTGTGCGTGCGCGCGCCGGGGGGAGCCGGGTGCTGCCCGTCCGGGCCGGCGGGGACCCCCACCCCACTCGCCGACGAGAAGACCTCCGGATTCAGGAGCACCTCGCCGGCCAGCTCGAACGTCGAAACGAGGAACCAGCCGCGGCCCGGCACCCGGTACACCGGCGCCGCCGATCGGAGCGCGTCGTAGAACGGGAACGGGCACTCGACGGTGTCGGGCGCCAGCGGGTCGATGTCGTCGGGCGGGTTCGGCATGGCGGGCTCCTGGTTCAGGCGAGTGCCCGCACGGCGAGCGTCGCGATCTGCTCGGGGTCGACGGTCCGGCCCCGGTGGTTGAGCTCGAGCGCGCCGTAGACGAGTCCGCTGATGGCGCTCACCGCGACGTCGGCGTCGACGGGCGAGAACGCGCCGGCGGCGACACCCTCGTCGACGAGGCCGGCCACTGCTCGGCGCCATCGGTGGGCCCGCCGACCGACGTCGGGGAACCGACGGGCGTCCTGCTCGCTGAGGCCGGCGACGAACCACAGGTCGAACGGCCCGCGCGTGAGGCGCTCGACGTGTTGGGCGATGAGCGCGTGGAGCCGCTGCGCGGCATCGCCGGGGCGGGCGCGGACGCTGGTGGCGAAGGCGGAGGACTCGACGATGACGTAGTCGAGCAGCGTGCCGACGATCGCGTCGAGGTTGTCGAAGTGGTAGTAGATCGACGGCGGCGTGACGCCGACGGCGGCGGCGATGTCGGCGAGACGCGTGGCGCCGATGCCCCGAGTCGAGAAGAGCGACGCGGCGGCGCGCAGGATCTCCTCGCGGGCGTCGAGCTCGGTGGCACGTCCGCTGGCCCGCGGGCGGCCGCGGCGCCGCCCGGGCGTGGCCCCGCCGGCCGCGACCCCCGCGACCGGTGGCGTCACGGCGTTGCGACCGTCGGGGCCAGCGGGAGGAACGGCGCGATCGCCCCGAGCGTGGTCGGGGTGGCGGGCGTCAGTTGCACGCGCGAGATGTCGTCCTCCACGAGGGCGAGCACGGCGTCGGCCACCTCGCTGGCCGTCCCCGCGAGCTCCGGGATGCCGAGGGTGCCGGACTCCCGCATCGACGCCACGATGTCGTCCTCGCCACAGGCGATGGTGAGGAAGATGCCCTTGGGCACGGCGGGGGCGTGCGAGCGGGTCAGCGCGAGCAGTTCGGCGAGGTGCGCCCGACCGAGCCGGCCGAGCGCGTCCCGGCTGAGGTCGCCCCCTCGCGTGGCGGCGGCGTTGAAGGTGATCTCGATGCGGTCGGCCACCGGTCCGAGCACGCGGATCGACCGGGGGCCGCCCACCGCCACCACGATGGGCGGAGGCTCCTCGACGACGGGCCCGATGGCGGGCACCTCGATGCGGTAGTGCGCACCGGTGAACGAGCACCGGCCGTCGCGCAGCAGCCTGCGGACGATCTCCGTCGCCTCCGCGTACCGGGTCACGCGTTCACCCGCCGGCGGGAACACCAGGCCGGAGCCCTCTGCCTCCTCGCGCGCCCAGCCGGCGCCCAGCCCGGCCTCGAAGCGACCGTGGCTCGCCCGCTGGAGCGTGAGGGCCGCCTGGGCGAACTCGACGGGCGAGCGGAGCAGGTTGTTGGCGAAGCAGGAGATGAGCTGAACGCGTTCGGTCACCGCGGCGATCTGGCCCAGCGTCACCGCCCAGTGGGAGAACGTGGTGCGGCCCGACCAGATGTGGTCGGCGACGCCGAGGCCGTACCAGCCCTCGGCCTCGCGCGCCCGCGCCCAGCCCGCCGGCTCCTCGGTGGACCCGACGAGGTTGGCGAAGAACTGGACGGGCGGGCGGCTCACGACGCGAGCGGTTCGAGACGGGCCGGCAGCTGGTCGATGACGCGGACCAGGGCGTTGTGCGAACGCACCACGGGCCCGGCGATCGTGACCGAGGCCACCCGGGACGCGAACCGCTCCAGGAACACGTCGATGAGCAGGCGGGCCAGGTGCGCCCCGAGGCAGACGTGGATCCCGGTCGTGAAGCTCAGGTGGTCGGCGTCCGCGAACCCCCGCGGGAAGCGGTCGATCACGAACTCGTCGGGTCGCTCGTAGTGCGCCTCGTCGTGGTTGCCGGACCCGTACATCAGCAACACCTTTGCGCCGGCGGGGATCTCGCCCGCGCCAGGGAACGACACCGGCTCCGTGGTGTGGCGGAACAACCCGGGCACCGGGGAGACGTAGCGCAGGACCTCTTCCACGGCCGCCGGGCGCAGGTGCGGTT
>JANPGL010000471.1:0-3046 GCA_031423915.1 Actinomycetes bacterium
CTGCGCTCGACGGGTGTGCCGTGGGACCTGCGCCGCTCCCTTCCGTACCTCCACTACGACGAGATGGACTTCGACGTCATCGTGGGTACGTATGGCGACGCCTTCGATCGCTACGCCATCCGACTCAACGAGATCCGCGAGTCGATGAAGATCGTCCGACAGATCCTCGAGCGCATGCCGTCGGGTGACTATCGCATCCAGGACAAGAAGGTACGCCCCCGCCGCGGGCCCGCATCGACGAGTCGATGGAAGCCCTCATCCACCACTTCAAGATCTTCACCGAGGGCTTCAAGGTGCCCGAGGGCGAGGTCTACGTGGCCATCGAGAGCCCCCGTGGCGAGATCGGTTGCTACATCGCGTCGGACGGTTCGCCCACGCCGTACCGCATGCACGTGCGCGGCCCGTCGTTCGTCAACATCCAGTGCCTGCCCCACATGATGCGCGGCGGCCTCGTGGCCGACGCGGTGGCCGTCATCTCGTCGGTCGACCCCGTCCTCGGCGAGGTCGATCGGTAGTGCCGACGCTCGCCATCCGTCCGTTGCGCCGCCTGGGCGTGCTCGCCACCGCGGTGGCACTGAGCGCGTGCGGGTCGAGCGCGCCGGCGGAGCCGGCCGACTACCCGGTGGCGTCCGCCGAGGGGCGGTTCAGCGTGGTGTTCCCGGCCAGGCCCGACACGGGTGTGACCGAGGCCGACGCCGAGGGCGGCAAGCGCAAGGTGACCTCGCTCCTGGCCAAGAAGGGCAGCGACGACTTCGGCGTCACGTGGAGCGACGTGCCCAAGACGTTCCTGAGCAGCGGCCCGATGCCCGTCCTCGAGAAGGCGCGCGACTCGGTGCTGGCCAACGCCAAGGCCACCCTCGTGAGCAGCGACGAGATCAAGCTCGGCTCCACGCCCGGCCTCGACGTGGTGGCCAGGGTGCCCGAAGGCGTCACCAAGGGCGACTACCGGGTGCGCTTCTACCTTTCAGGCACGCGCATCTACGAGGTGCTGGTGATCCGCAACGACGCCAAAGCGGACGAAACCCTCATGCTCGACTTCTTCGACTCGTTCACGCTCACCGGGAGCTGATGCCTGCCATGCCCCGCCTCACCGACGCCAGCCTGGCCATCGCCAAGGAGCTCATCAGCCGCTACCCGCGACCGCGCTCCGCCACCATCCCGTTGCTCCACCTCGCCCAGGAGCAGGACGGCTACCTCACGATGGAAGCGGTGGCCCACGTGGCCGAACTGGTCGACGCCTCGTCGGCCGAGGTGTACGGCACGGCCACGTTCTACGAGATGTTCAAGTTCGAGCCGGTCGGCCGGTACCTCGTGAACATCTGCGGCACGATGTCGTGCGCGCTCATGGGCGCCGAGGAGCTGATGCATCACGCTGAGCACCAGCTCGGCATCAAGGCCGGCGGCACCACGCCCGACGGTCTCATCTCGCTCCACCACGCCGAGTGCCAGGCGGCCTGCACCGAGGCGCCGTGCCTGCAGATCAACTACCGCTACCGTTATCGCGTCACCACCGACGACCTCGACCAGCTGTTCGACGACCTGCGCGAGGGCCGGCTCGACGGCGAGATCCCTCCGCACGGCACGCTGGCGCGCCAGCGCCAGCACATCCCGCCGGACAAGGCCGCCGGCAACGTGTCACCGGATCTGCCCGTGGCGCCGGCCTGGATCGAGGAGAGCGCCAAGTGACGACCTATCCGTGGGCGCCCGGCTTCATCGCCGGCGACCGTCCGGCCGTGGTGACGGGCCGCTTCTCGTACGAGGACTCGTACACGATCGAGCGCTACCTGGCGACCGATGGCTACCAGGGCCTGCGCGCCGTGCTGGGCGCCGACCCGGGCACCGCGCACGAATCGGTGAAGGCGGCGACGTTGCTCGGCCGTGGCGGCGCCGGTTTCCCGGCCGGTACCAAGTGGGGGCTCATGCCCACGGGCAAGTTCCCGCGCTACCTCGTGGTGAACGGCGACGAGTCCGAGCCCGGCACCTACAAGGACCGGCTCCTCATGGAACGCGATCCGCACCAGCTCATCGAGGGTTGCCTCATCGCCTGCTTCGCCGCGGGTCTGTCGCAGTGCTTCCTCTACATCCGCGGCGAGATGGCGGTGGCCCACGAGCGCGTCGGCGTGGCGCTGAACGAGGCGTACGCCGCCGGCTACGTCGGCAAGAACATCCTCGGCACGAACTTCTCGGTCGACATCGTCCTGCACTGGGGTGCGGGTGCCTACGTCGTGGGCGAGGAGACGGCGCTCATCGAGTCGCTCGAAGGCAACCGCGGCGAGCCGCGGCTCAAGCCCCCGTTCTTCCCGGCGGCGATCGGCCTGTACGGCCAACCCACGATCGTGAACAACGTCGAGACGCTGTCGAACCTGGCCTGGATCGCCCGCAACGGCGCCGAGGCCTTCACGGCCATCGGCACGGCGACGTCGCCGGGCACGCGCATGGTGGCGGTGTCGGGCCACGTGAAGCGACCGGGCGTGTTCGAGATCATCAACGGCACGACCACGTTCCGCGACCTGCTCTACGGCGAGGAGTTCTGCCAGGGCATCCGCGACGGCAACGACCTCAAGGCGTTCGTGCCGGGCGGCGGCTCGGCGCCCTGGTTCACGCCGGAGCAGCTCGACCTTCCGTTCGAAGGCCGCCAGGTCGGCGCCGAGGGGTCGATGCTCGGTTCCGGCGCCATCATGGTGATGGACTCGACGACCGACATCCCGGCCGCCGCGCTGACGCTGACCCGGTTCTACGCCGCCGAGAGCTGCGGCCAGTGCACCCCGTGCCGTGAGGGCGGCACGTGGCTCGAGCGCATCCTGGCCCGCATCTGCGACGGCTACGGCACGCCGGCCGACCTCGACCTGCTGCTCGAGGTGGGCGAGTCGATCTGCCCCGGGAACTTCCCCCACGCCTCGTCGACCAAGCTCGGCCTGAAGGCCACCCCCTTCCCCTACAAGATGACGACGAGGCGTGGGGGAAGTTCCCGGGGCAGATCGACTCGCCCACCTCGAGCAGCAGGTCGAGGTCGGCCGGCGTGCCGTAGCCGTCGCAGATGCGGGCC
>JANPGL010000472.1:0-4518 GCA_031423915.1 Actinomycetes bacterium
CAAGGCTACGCCAGGGTGTGGCAGCTGGTCGTCGGCGAACGCCCGCCGCTCGTGCGTGGCGGCGCCCGAGCGCCCGTGGCGCATCCCGGCACCGCGACCTGCCCGTCGCTCGCCCGGTCCCCCACCGTTGCCAAGGACGGGTGGCGCACCGCCTTCCCTGTCGACCCGGTCGCTGCGGGCAATGGAAACGAGCACAGACTCCGCTCAACTCCACATGCCGCCGCTACCCGCCCGTAACCGGCGAACCGTGGTGTGGTCGGCGAACGGCCATTGGCACTCGCTTGTTCGGGGCACCTTGCGACACGAGCCAGCGGTTCCTGCCGATAACGTCTCGGTTGCCGGTGCGGCAAGACGACCGGTGGCCGCGTCGCTGTCCGCCGTGTTACACGAGCGCCACTACAATCTTCGTTGACAGGCCTCGGCGTCGTCGGTACCGTCGGATCGCGGGCGCTCTACGCCGCTCGCTGCGTGCACACGATGCACGGCAAAGGGGGCGCATCATGGCGAAAGCCGCTGACGTCGTCAAGGCGTCGACCGAGTGCTACAACACTCGCGATTTCGATCGATGGCTCGCGTGCTATGCCACCGATGCCACGTTCGTCGATCTCGCGCAAGGCGTGACCGCCACCGGCCGCGACGAGATCAGGGCCTACGGCCAAACGTGGATCGACGCGTTGAGCGACGCAGCCTACGCAGACGTACGCATCACCGAGGCCGGCGACAACGTCACGATGCAGTTCAACGGCGAGGGCGTCAACGATGGCCCCTTCGGCACCTTTCCCGCCACCGGCAAACGCGTGTCGTTCGCCTGCGTCAACGTGATCAAGGTCAACGCCATGGGTGAGATTGCCCGGGTCGAACAGCTCTACGACCGGCTCAACATCCTCACGCAGCTCGGTCACATGCCAGCTGGCTGAGTGCCGCCGTCTGCGCATCTGCGGGAGCGACTACTCGGTCGGCGACTTCGGACCTCGAGCGATCCGGCCGGCGCGTGACGGGGCGTGGTGCTCGGGTCGCCGGCGTCCGAACTCCATGGCTGCTCGACGCTGTTGTAGTGACGCACGCGGAAGTGTTTCGTGCGCGCCGACGCACCAGGCGGACGTCGCTACCCGAGGCTGGTTGGATGTGCACCGGGGCGGGAGCACCGGTGTTGAAAAGCCACGGCGCAGAGGCTCACGACCGAGGCGTTCCTCGAAAGGCGCCACGGCGCGCCGTGACCTCGTAACCGAGCGAACGCACCACTTCGCCCACCCCCTCACGTCCCGTGACCCACCCGGGATCCGGCGATCGGGGGCGGCGCTGTCGCTCGAGTGTTCGGGCGGAACCTCAGCGCACCTGCTCGTACTCCAGTGCAGCGTCCGATCAGCACAGCGATCGGATCCGCCACGCACGCGTGGCACCCTGCGAGCCGTCGGTGGTGTGGCGTGAGAACGCGCATCACCGTGAAGTCGACACGGAAGTCGGGGAGACCGAGGTGCCACTCAATCGCTTGACACTATATCCGCCTGCGATATAGTTACCGTGTGGATCCGTCGGGGTTTCTTCCCCTCCCCCAAGCCCAGTTCCACGTACTGGTCGCACTCACGGGCGGTGAGCTCCACGGGTACGCCATCATGCAAGCGGTCGAGCAGTCCTCCAGCGGCGTGGTCGCGATGGGCCCGGCGACGCTCTATGGCACGCTCAAGCGCCTCTGCCAGGCGGACCTGACCGAGGAGCTTGCGCACCGGCCCGCTGGCAACGACGATCAACGCCGGCGCTACTACCGGCTGACCAGCCTCGGGCGGGCGGTATGCCTCGCCGAGGCCGATCGGCTCGAACGGCTCGTGCGCTTTAGCCGCGCCAACCTTCGCCCGAAGATGACCTGAGATGCTCACCGGTGCGCCACTGTATCGGGCGCTCCTCCACCTCTACCCGAAGGCGTTCCGCGTGCACTACGGCGACGACCTCACCATGCACTTCGCCGATCTCGTTGCACGCGACGGCCCGGCTGCGGCATGGCGGCGCACCGCCCTGGACCTGCTGGTCACCGTTCCCCGATACCGAATGGAGTCCGTCATGACCTCACGCCGAACGACCATCAGCCTGGTTTCGCTTGTCGTCGCGCTCACTGCTGCCGCCGTCGGCGCCTTCGCGGCGGGCTTCGCGCCGGTCGGCGTGATCGCGCTCGTGATAGCGGTGGCGCTGGCAGTCGGCGAACGCAGCCGTCTCGCGCGGAACATGCGTCCGGCCAGCCGCGAGCACCACCGTCGGATCCTTCGGTGGGCCGCAGTGCTCGGAGCGTGCGCCGTGGCGTCACTCGCTGTCGGTCTCATGGATCTCGGCGATCGCGACTCATGGCCAGCCGGACGCGTCATCGCGTACAACCTCGTCTTCTTCAGCACCGCAACCGGCGCGCTCGCATGCATCGCCGCCAGCCTCCGTCGCCCCCACACCACGACATCATGATTGCTACAGACTGAGCCGTGCGCCGCCTCCTCAGGCCTGGCACGACATCAGTCCTGCTCGATGGGCTTGACGTCGACACACCGTACCGCTCGGTCAGATTGCGTGAGTGGCCAAGAGGACGACGGTCGCCGCGGCCGCCATCAGCCGCTGCTAGCCCAACAACACCAACGCCAGGTTCGAAGGCGGACCACGACACCGCTGAGCACTGAACGAAGGCGTGGCCGAGAACTCCACGCGAACGGCCGGGGTTCGAGCCTGCTGACGGGCACGACGACTGACGGGGCTGGCGGTGACACGCGCCGGGCCGGTTGTCGTCGAGCATGTCAGTGCGTTGCAGGACGAGCGCGCACGAACTATGTGGGTTGACTGAACCGAGTCGCCCGGGTGCCCGGAGGATTGAAGACGCCTGGCGCAGCGTCAGGATTTGAAACGAGAACCTCGCCCTCCAGGCCGTCGGGGTCGACGAAGAACACCGAGAAGACTGGGCCGAAGTCGGTCACGAAATCCTCAGCAGCACCGCACGCGATCAAACGACGCCGGATCTCCTCGAATGCCTCGAGCGAGGCTGCTTGCAGTCCCATATGGTCGATACGGCCCCGACCGAACATTGGCGTCTGACGATCCGCCTCGACGTTGCCGACGATCTCGAACACGTTCAGCTCGCACCCTTCGCCGATATCGATCAGCGAGAGCTTGAAGCCTGGCTGCTGCTCGATCGTACGCGCCCCAGGGGCATCGAAGATCTCGGTATAGAAGCGCGACAGACGCTCGGTGTCCTGGGTCAGGAGAGCCACGTGATTCACGCCGTCCAACAACACATCACGACACTACTTCAGAGGTCGGAGCCCGGCGAGACGTCGACAGCTCCTGCCAGAACAGCACATCAGTCGACGACGCTCCGCACACTCCCAGCACCGATCAGGGTGCACCAGTTCTCACACGGCTGCGTCATCCGCGACCCGCCCCGGATCCGGCGAAGTGCCGGGCGACCTTCGCCCTGGATCAGCGAGAAGAACGGGATCGACCGGCGTGCATCGCGTGGTCCCCCCCCACGGCCTACCGGTCAGGGTGACCTCACCTGCCCCACATCGTGTGTTCGGTGATAGCGCACCTCGTCAAGATCACTGCCCATGCCGGCACCGAGGACGAGATGGTCGAGTTCCTGGCTTGGGACGCCGATGTCGCCGCGGCTGACGAGCCCGGCAAGCGGCGCTTCGACGTGTATGACATCCCCGACGAACCCCAGGTGACGTGCCCGGAGGTCATGCTTCCACGACGGTCCCTGCCCCTGCTCGCCAGCCGCACAGCAATGAACGCGAGTGGGCTCCCCGACGGCAACGACACGGTGTCACCCGATTGCGATGCTGATCCGTCCGTAGGGACATGACGAGTATCGACCTCACCGCCGCAGGCCGGGCGTCGCTCCTGTCCCGCCTCGTTCGCAGGTGGTGGCCGTTGCCCACGCTCATCGCAACAGCCCTGACCGCTCAACAGCTACTCGTGAACTCGCGCTACGACGTCGGCGGCCATGCAGCGGAACACCTCACCAGTGCATCCGCACCGTTCATGGCAGCAGCGATCCTGTCCATCCTGTTCTGGACGACCCCTCGGGCGCGCCGCCAGGTCGACCTGCTCCTGGTCGGAGGCATTTGGTTCGCAACGACACTGATCGTGATGCTCGGCAACCTGCGCGTCGTCGACGACCTGGTCGCCGCGGGCTACTCGAGCACACCGACCGGATCCGTTCCCGACGTGGCCGATCACTCCCTCGCCAACTCCTCGGTCTGGTACGCGGCAGCGGCCGCGCTCCTCCTCGTCGCCACGGGGCGTCGACATCGACACATCGGCAACCGCGCGACGATCGGCGCAGTCGTCGCCACCGTGATCATCCCACCCTGGATCATCCCCGGCGCCGGAGTCATCGTGCTCGCCATCGTTCGCCTCGTGAAGCGCGGCCGTGCCGTCAGTTCGGTGCCGTCCCCAGGCTGACACGAGCGGCACAGACGGTGCTCTGTTGCCTGAGCCTGCCACCTACGCGATCGCTGCCGCCCGTCTTCGATCCCGCATCACCAT
>JANPGL010000473.1:0-8621 GCA_031423915.1 Actinomycetes bacterium
GAGGAGGATCACGCGCTCGTGCAACACCTTGTTGTGCTGGAGGTTCACGAGCAGCGCGGGAGGCACGGCGTCGGCATCCTTGAAGAGGAACACGGCGGTGCCCGGCACGCGGGCCCAGTCCTGGTCGGGAAGCCCGTCGACCCACGAGGCCAGCGGGGTCTCGCCCCGCCGGAGCATGCTCGCCACTTCTTGGCGACCCTTGCGCCAGGTTGTCATCATCGTGAACTGCGTGAGCCCGATCGCGAGGGCGAACCAGCCGCCGTGCGGGATCTTGACGAGCTGTGCCGCCAGGAATGCGAAGTCGATGATCAACAGCGGGATACCCACGGAGAAGGCCTTGAGCCGCGACCACTGCCAGCGGTACGTGGCGACGGCCATGAACAGCTGCGTCGTTATGAACATGGTGAGCGTGACCGCGATGCCGTAGGCCGCGGCCAGCCGGCTCGAGGTCTGGAAGCCGAGCACAAGGCCGAGGCAGGCCACCATCAGGATCCAGTTGACGACCGGAACGTAGACCTGGCCCATCTGCGATGCCGACGTGTGGCGGACGAGCACCCTGGGCAGGTAGTCGGCCTGCATGGCCTGGGTGGTGAGCGAGAACGCCCCGGAGATGAGCGCTTGGGAGGCGATGATCGTCGCCGCCGTGGCCAGGATGACGAGCGGCCAGATCGCCCACGTCGGCGCCATGTGGAAGAAAGGGTGCTCGATGGCCTCGGGGTCGTGGAGCAGCAGGGCTCCCTGACCCATGTAGTTGAGCGCCAGTGCCGGGAAGACCACGGCGAACCAGCCGAGCGAGATCGGTTTGCGCCCGAAGTGGCCCATGTCGGCGTACAGCGCCTCACCGCCCGTCACGACCAGGAAGATCGAGCCGAGGGCCCAGAAGGCGCTCAATCGGTACTCCGTGAAGAAGGTCACCGCGTAGTGCGGGCTGAACGCCTGCAGGACGCTCGGGGTCCGGGCGATCTGGCCGATGCCGAGGACGCCGAGCACGGTGAACCACACGAGCATGATCGGGCCGAACACCTTGGCGATGCCGCCGGTGCCGCGCCGCTGCACCAGGAAGAGACCGGTGAGGATGACGAGAGCGATGGGGATCACGAAGTCCTTCAGGGACTCCGTGGCGAATTCCATGCCTTCGACCGCGGCGAGCACCGAGATGGCAGGGGTGATCATGCCGTCGCCGTAGAGCATGGCCGTGCCGAAGAGCCCGAATGCGATGAGCACGGCGCCGATCCGGCCGGCGTGGCGCGGGACCAGCGAGGTGAGGGCCAGGATGCCGCCCTCGCCGCGGTTGTTGGCCCGCATGACGAGGAGCAGGTACTTCACGGAGATCACGACGACGAGCGCCCAGAAGGTGAGCGACACGGTGCCCAGGACCCCGTCGCGCGTGACAGCGAGATCGTGTCCCTCGAACGCCTCTCGAAATGCGTACAGCGGGCTGGTCCCGATGTCGCCGTAGACGATGCCGAGCGCGCCGACCGCCAAGGTCAGAGCCGCCCCGGATGCGTGCGGTGCCTGCTCGGTGTGGGATGGATCCATGGCGGGAGGCGAGGCTATCGACCCCGGAGGCCGAACGACGTGATGCGCCGTCGTTTCTGCCGATAGCCTCACCGCGAGTGGCGAGGGGTCGAGCGGGCGGACGGACCGGCGATGCCGAGGACGGGTGGGTGCTCGTCGGCACGGCGGTCCTGGGGGCGGTGCTCGTCCTTCTCGCGCTCGGGTGGACGATGGGGAGCCGATTGCGCAACGCCTCCGCCGCCGGGCCCGACCGGGCGCCGGTCGGGGTGGTGCCGTCCGAGCCGGCCGGGCCCGACGGGGCGGGCGGCACGCCAACGTCCACCGCCGTCCGGCGGGGCGCGGTGAGCGTGTTCAGCCAGGCGGCGGCGACGACCACGACCAGCGTCGATCCGGTACCGGCGCTCACCGATCCTCTCGGCCGGGCGCTGATGGTCGTCGCTCCGGTGCCGACGACCACGACCGTCGCCAGCACCGTCGTGGCCCCGCCGGCGCCGAGCACCGCGGCGGCCTCGACGACCACGGCGGTTCCCCCCATCCGCCGGGTGACCGGGGTGGGCGACTCGATCATGGTGGGAGCCGCCGAGCGGCTGGCCGACGCGGTGAAGGACCGACTCGGCGCCACCGTCGAGATCAACGCCCGCATCGGTCGACCGTTCGGCGAGGGGATCCAGGTCGTGCACGACCTGGTGGCCGCCGGTCAGGTCGGCGACGCGGTGATCGTCCACCTCGGAACGAATGGGCCGATCGACGAGGCCATGGTGCGTGAGATGCTCGACGACTTCCGCTCCGTGCCGCGGGTGGTGGTCGTCAACGTGCGGGTGCCGAGGGACTACGAGGCAACCGTCAACGATGTGCTGGCGACCGTGGCCTCGACCTACCCGAACGTGCGACTCGTCGACTGGTACGGCGCGACCAACGGCCACCCCGAGCTGTTCTGGTCGGATGGCGTTCATCTGCGTCCCGGCGGATCGGCGTTCTACGCCGGGCTCCTGGCCGACGCACTCGCCGCCTGACGTAGCCGGAGCCCGGCCCTGCGCCGACCCGGGGGGCCCGCCGGGGTTTGGCCAAGTGTTCCCAAGGGTACGACCGCGTCATCGTTCGGGTGACGCCACGTCTCTACCAAGCATCAAGGCGATTGGCTCAAGTTCCGCCACCATGAGCCGATCGAGAACGTAGGAGGTGTTTGCTATGCGTATCGTCAAGCGAATTGCCCTTGCCTGGTTTGCAATGGTGCTCGTCATCAACCACGGAGCCCACTGACCGAGTCGGGCGAGTCGTCCCCCAGGGGGCTTGAACCCCAGTTCTGCCCGACGAAGTACGGTCGGGCCATGGGGGACCACAAGAAGTTCTGGATCATGTTGCCGCCGTCGCGTTCGGCTTCACGTACGGCGGACGCGGCTGCGGTCGCCGAGGATGCTGGGCTCGAGGGAGTGTTCTCGATCCAGCTGGCGTCGAACCCCTGGGTGCCGCTGGGTGCCGTCGCCGCCACGACCAGCCGGGTGCGGCTGGCCACGGGCATCGCCCTGGCACTGGCCCGCCCGCCTTTCGAGACGGCCCTGGCCGCGCTCGATCTCGATCATCTCTCCGAGGGCCGGTTCACGCTGGGGCTGGGCACGAGCGTGCGCTCGGTGCACGACGAC
Organism: Actinomycetes bacterium; assembly: GCA_031423915.1. Classification (GTDB taxonomy): domain Bacteria; phylum Actinomycetota; class Acidimicrobiia; order Acidimicrobiales; family Ilumatobacteraceae; genus JANMAT01. The sequence goes on from JANPGL010000473.1 coordinate 3,159, forward strand.
CACTACGGCGTGCCGTACGACCAGCCCGTGGCCCGCCTCGCCGAGGCCGTGCGGATCATCAAGCTGGTCACGACCGGCCAAGCCCGCAAGGCGGGGCGCTTCGACGGGCGGTTCTGGCAGCTCGACTTCTCCCGGCTGGCCCTCACGCCGCCGCTGAGGCCGTCCATCCCCATCTGGGTCGCCGCGCTGCGCACGCCGCTCGTGAAGGTGGCAGGCGAACTGGCCGACGGGCTCGTCGGTCATCCCTCGTGGTCCGTCGACTGGGCGCTGCAGCAGGTGAACGGCCCGTACGCCGAGGCGGTGCACGCCTCGGGCCGGGAGCGCTCCGACGTGGAGGTCAACCTGTGGCACGTCGTGGCCCCCAACCCCGACCCCGCCGAGTCGGTGCGAGACGCCAAGCGCCACGTGGCCATCTACGGAGCGATCGCCCAGTACCAGCCGTACTTCGCCGCCCAAGGCTTCGGCGCCGAGGCCGGCCGCCTGGCGACCGCCGCGGCCGCCGGTGAGCGGAACCTCGTCGATCTCGTCCCCGACGAGATGGCCCGCACGTTCGTGGTGTGCGGCACCCCCGGCGAGGTGGCGCGGCAGCTCCGACCGCTGCGCGACGTGGCCGACTCGCTGTGCCTGCAGCCGCCCCCCGTTCCAGGCGAGCAGCGGCGGGCCTACGACCAGCGGATCGCAGAGACCTTCTATGCCTGACCGGCCGCCTCTGCGCTTCGGTGTCGCCCACGACTTCCGCTGCCCGCCCGGCAGCCCGTACTCGATGGCCGACGTGTACGCCCAGACCATGGAGCAGATCGCCCTGCTCGATCGCCTCGGTCTCGACCTCGTGTGGTTCAGCGAGCACCACTTCGTGGACGACGGCTACCTGCCCAACTTCGTGCCGGTCGCCGGCGCGGCCGCCGCGCTCACGACCAACATGCGGATCTCGACCGACATCGCGCTGGCGCCGTTCGCCCATCCGCTGCGCCTTGCGGAAGATCTGGCGATCCTCGACCAGTTGTCGAACGGCCGCATGGAGCTCGGGCTCGGACTCGGGTACGCCCCGCACGAGTTCGCCACGTTCGGCATCCCCCGTTCGCACCGCGTCTCGTACACCGAGGAGTGTGCGGCCATCCTGAAGTTGGCGTGGTCGGGCGAGCGGTTCTCGTTCGCGGGGAAGCGCTACCACTTCGACGACGTTCACGTCACGCCGGCTCCGGTCCAGCCGGGTGGGCCGCCGCTGTGGATGGCCACCACGAGCCCGGCCAGCGTGGAGCGCGCCGTGCGCTTCGACACGAACGTGTTGCCGCAGGGGCCGCGCTCGATCGTGCTCGACGACTGGCGCGACCGGATGCGGGCGCTCGGGCGGGAGCCGGACGGCTATCGCGTCGGTATCATCCGCAGCTGCCTCGTCACCGACGACCCCGAACGCGACTGGCCGCCGGTGCGGGCGGCCGAGCGGTACCGGATGAAGGTCTACGGCCGGTTCGCCGACGAAGCCGGTCTCGGTGGTCAGGACATGTTCAAGGACGCCGAGCGGGTCCCGCAGCGCATCATCGTGGGCGACGTGGCTCACTGCGTCGACGAGCTGGTGCGCTTCGTCGTCGAGTTCGGCGTCACCGACGTCGTGACCTGGGGGGCGGCACCCGGGTTGGCGCCGGCCGAGCTGACCCCCTCGATGGAGCGCTTCGCCCGCGAGGTCGTACCCGCGGTCAAGGCCCGGGTCGCCGCGCTCAGGTGAGCAGTGCGAGCACCTCGTCGTCGGCCGTGAAGTCGTAGTCGTACCGGTCGCGGCCCCCGTCGGCGTACCAGCGGTACGAATCGCGGTAGCCGTCCTCCAGCCCGAACTCCGGCGCCCAGTCGAGGTCGCGCAACGTCTTGTCGACCGACAGGATGGTGCCGCCCATGACGCCCTCGCCCCAGTGGACGAGCGGTGGGTGGCGCGTGCGGGCGATGTCCTGGGGCACGTTGACGATGGTGGGCGACACCCCGACGGCGCGAGCCATGAGCTGCACGGCGCCGAGGATGCTCGTGACCTCGGTGCCGGCGACGTTGTAGATCTCGCCCGCCACCACGTCGTTGCCGAGGAGCGACGCCATGCAGCGGGCGACGTCGTTCACATGGACGAGGTGCACCATGGCGAACCCGTCGCCGGGCACGAGCACGGGCCGCCCCAGCTCGAGCCGGCGGAAGAAGATCGGGTCTCGCGTCACCAGCGGGCTCATGGGGCCGAGCGTGTGCGACACCCGCAGGCTGGTGATGGGTACGCCGTCGGATTCGAACAGGCCACGCAGGTACTGCTCGCACTGCACCTTGCCGACGCCGTACGCCTTGCGCGGGTCGGGATCGGCCGGGTCGTGGGTGCGGTGCGTCTCGAGGATCGGCTGCACGTAGCTGCGCCGGTAGGCGGCGGCGGACGACGTGAACACGAGGTGGCGGACGCGGCCGGCGAACAGCTGGACCATCGGTTCCAGATCGGCCGGACGGTACGCCGTGTTGTCGAACACGGCGTCGAACTCGTCGCGGTGCGGGCCCAGCACGGCCTCGATGGTGCCGGGCACCGTGCGGTCGCCGTGGAGCCGCCGGGCGCCCTCGGGCATGGCGGCCTCGTGGCTGTTCATGACCGTGACGTCGTGGCCGCGATGCGCCAGTTCGAACACCAGGTGCAGCCCGATGTACCGATTCCCACCCATCACGAGCACGCGCATGGCCGCACCGTAGCCACCGTGGACTGGACGGCCCGCAGCCGATGCGGCCTAGGGTCTCGCCCGAGCGCGGCGGGGGCCGCGCCACACGTCAGGGAGCGTGCACCCGTGAGCGAGTCCGGCTTCGGCCTGCCCAACTTCTCGATCGACCTGACGGGCCAGGTCGCCCTCGTCACCGGCGCCTCGGCGGGGCTCGGGTGGCGCTTCGCGCGCACGCTGGCCGCGGCGGGCGCCCACGTGGCGGCCACGGCGCGCCGCACCGACAAGCTCCAGGAGTTGGCCGAGCTGATCCACGCCGACGGTGGGGTGTGCGTGCCGATCGCGCTCGACGTGACCGACGCCGAGGCGTGCATCGCCGCGGTGGCGAAGGCCGAGGAGGTGCTGGGCCCGGTGTCGATCCTCGTCAACAACGCCGGCATCCCGGATGCGCAGTACGCAGCACGGATGCCGCTCGACCTCATCGACCGCGTGCTCGACACGAACATCCGGGGGCCGTGGGTGCTGTCGTGCGAGGTGGCGCGTCGCTGCATCGCCCGCAAGGGTCCGGGGCGCATCGTCAACCTGTCGTCGATCGGCGCCTTCCAGTACGGAGGTCACGGTGCCGCGCTCTACTCGGTGACGAAGGCGGCCATCGTCCGCATGACCGAGGCGCTCGCCGTCGAGTGGGCCCGGTTCGACATCAACGTGAACGCCATCGCCCCGGGGGCGTTCTCGTCGGAGATGATGGACGGCATGGTGGCCCGCGTCGGCGATCCCAGCGGGTCGTTCCCCCGCAAGCGCATGGGCGACCCGGCGCAGCTCGACTCGACGTTGCTCTACCTCGTGTCGCCGTCGTCGGAGTTCGTCACGGGCACGTGCATCAAGGTCGACGACGGCCAGTCGCCGAGGTAGCGGCCGCAGGGCTACGTTGCGGTCATGCCCAAGATCTCCATCATCGCCAAGCTCACGGCCAAGGAAGGCCAGCGCGACGATCTCGTCGCCGCGTTCGGACGCATGCTCGACTACGTCGGCACGAGCGAGCCGGGTACCGAGGTGTACATGCTGCACACCGACGACAAGGACCCGAACGTCTGCTGGTTCTACGAGATGTACACCGACGGCGACGCCGCCAAGGCGCACGGCTCGAGCGACATGATGAAGTCGGTCGGCAAGGACCTGGCTCCCTTCATGGCCGGGCGCGCCGAGCTGAGCTTCGTCACGCCCGTGGGCGGCAAGGGCCTGTCGATCTGATCTGAGGTCGCCGCCGGGTCGGGCGCTCACGCGTCCGACCCGACCGGCCCGGTCAGTTGCGGGCGGCCAGCTGCCCGACGAGGCAGTCGAGCTGCTCCTCGATGCGGCCGAGGCGCGCCTCGAGGCCGGCGACGACCGTGGGCGACACCGGTGCGGCATGGCCGTTCGAGCCGTTCGCCTGTGAGCACAGGTGGGCGTAGCAGCCGGCGAGCATGCGGCCCGAGTCCCGCTCCTCGGCGATGTAGCGCCCGAGCAGTGCGCCGGTCTGGATGTCGATCGTGGTGTCCTGCAGCATGCGGGTGAACACGTCGCTCTCGACGCGCTCGGGCACCGGCTTGCCCAGCCCGAGCTTCTCGAACTTCTCCTTGTCCGACAGCGTCGTCGAGCAGGCGATGGCCATCTTGGCGGTGACCTCGTCGGTCTCGCGGGGCACGACGCCGAAGCCGAGCTCGCACAGCCGCTTGGCGAACGCCAGGCCGTGCTCCTTCTCGCGCAGACCGACGGTGGTGATGACCTGGCGCACGCCGTCGTCCCGGGTCGCGGCTGCCCACGCGTCGAAGTAGCAGCCGGCCTCGCTCTCGCCGAGCGAGATGGCGTTGAGCAGGCCGAGGTACGACGGCTTGTCGGACATGTGGTTCCCCTTGTCGTCGGGGCCGGGCCGCCCTCCCCGGGGCAGCGCGGCGCGTCTTGGTCGGTAGGGTAGCGCAGCCGAGGCGATCACCAAACGGGCGGTTGGTAAACTGGCCCCGGCCGGTGCTAGGCCACGGTCACGTCCCTGGGGGTGGGGGCGGCCGAGACGCAGGGGAGCGAACCGTGCACGAGACCCATCGCCTGTCCCACGACGGTGCCGTCGATGCCGACGGCCACATCCTGGAGCCGTCCGACCTGTGGGAGCGGTACCTCGAGCCGAAGTACCGGGACCGGGCCCTGCGCGTGGTCAAGGACGAGCGAGGTCTCGACGAGCTCGAGATCGGCGGGAAGCGCTCGACGATGTCACGCCGGGGCTTCCCGTCGACCCTGGCGGCCATGGGACGGCCCGATCTGATCGAGATGGCCAAGGACCCGGCGATCACGTACGACAACCACGCACCGGTCCCGGCGATCGACGCGAAGGAGCGGTTGAAGTACCTCGACGCCGAGCACGTCGACGGCGCCATCATCTACACGACGACCGGCCTGCTGTGGGAGGCCGAGCTCGAGGACCCGGAACTGTCGGGCGCGTACTGCCGGGCCTACAACCGCTGGGTCACCGACTGGTGCAGCGAGGGCGAGGGGCGGCTGTTCGCATCGGCGCACCTGTCGCTCGGCGATCCCGCGGCGGCCGCGGCGGAGCTGGAGCGCGCCGTCGCCGCGGGCGCCCGCGGCGGGTTCGTCGCGCCGTTCACGCACACGGCCCGACCGCTCGGCCACCCGGCCCACGACGCCGTGTTCGCCGCCGCCCAGGACCTGGACGTACCCCTGGCCATCCACCCCACCTTCGAGCCGCAGTGGACGAAGGGCACGCGCATGGGGGCGTGGGAGCACGTGCGCGAGCTGCGGCTCACGG
>JANPGL010000474.1:0-4682 GCA_031423915.1 Actinomycetes bacterium
GACCGCATCGCGCTGCGCCGTCCCGAGCAGCTCGGCCCGCTCGACCTCGAACTGCACCTCGGCACCCGCGCCATCGCGCTCGACGTCGAGGGTCGCACGCTCGCGATGGCCGACGGTCACCGCTTCGCGTTCGACGGATGCGTCGTCGCCACCGGCGCGTCCCCTCGCCGGTTGCCGAACCAGCCCGACGCGTGGGCGGGCCTCCACGAGCTGCGCACGCTCGACGATGCCCATGCGTTGCGCGTCGACCTGCACGACCACGGCCCCCGACGGGTGGTGGTGATCGGCGCCGGGTTCATCGGCGCCGAGGTGGCCGCCACGGCGCGCCTGCTCGGCCACACCGTCACCGTGCTCGAAGCGCTGCCCGCACCGCTCGTGCGCGGTCTTGGCGTCGAGATGGGCAACGCCATCGGCGCCATCCACACCGGTCACGGCGTCGACCTGCGTTGCGGCGTCGGCGTCTCCGGGTTCGTGGGCGACGGCCGCATCGACGGGGTCGTGCTGTCGGATGGGCATTCGCTGGCGGCCGACGTCGTCGTCGTCGGGGTGGGCGTCAGCCCGGCCACGGCATGGCTGGCCGACTCGGGCCTCACGCTCGGCAACGGCATCGTGTGCGACGAGAACCTGCGCGCCGCGCCCCGGGTGTACGCCGCGGGTGACGTGGCGTGCTGGCCGTGGGAGGGCGGCGACGAGCTGGTGCGCATCGAGCACTGGACGAACGCCAACGAGCACGGCGCGCTGGCGGCCACGAACCTGCTGGCGGAGCTCGACGGCGGCACGCCGACGCCGTTCCGCACCACGCCGTTCGTGTGGAGCGACCAGTACGACCGGCGCATCCAGGTGGTCGGGCGCATCAGCGGCGACCACGACATCGAGGTGGTGCACGGCTCGGTCGACGACGCGGCGTTCGTCACGCTCTACGGCTCGGGCGGCCGCCTGCAGGGGGTGCTGGGCGTGAACCTGCCCAAGCGCCTGATGCCGTACCGCAAGCTGCTCATGCAGGGTGAGGTCACCTGGGACGCCGCACTGGCCAAGGCCCGCGAGCTCGAGAGCGCCTGACGCCCGGTGGGCGCGGTGTCGCGGGCCGCGGCGGGCGCCGTTCAGGCTCGTCGCTGAGCGCTCTGGAGTCGGTCAACCGCATCGGTCGCCGCCTCGCCCGTTCCTACGGTGCCCTCCGTGGGTCTTGGACGAGCAGGCACGCGGTGGATGGCGGTGGCGCTGGCGCTGGTGGTCGCCGGCTGCCAGGGCTCGCCCGCGGTGGTGGCCGGGGCCCGCGTGACGGCCCCTGAGGTCGAAGCGTCGCTGGTCACGTCGAACTCGGGTTGCCGGGACCACCGGAGCGCCGTCGACGCCGTGCTGCCCGGCCCGGGCGCCGCCACGGTCGGCGGGGTGGCGCTGCCCCCGGGTCGGGTGGTCGACGGCGGCGCGGTGTGGGTGACCGACGCCCCCGTGCCGGGGTCGGCCTCGGTGTGGGCGGCGCTGGAAGCGAGCTACCCGTCGACCGGGCTGTGGCCGGTGTTGCTGGCGGGGTCGCCCGAGTGGGGCGCCGTCGCCGCCCCGGACGAGGTACCGCCTCCGGCGGTGGCGCTGGCGCGGGCGTGGGAGCGCACCTTGCCGGCGGGGGCCGAGTGGGACGAGACCGTGCGCGACCTCGTGTGGCCGTTCCACCGGGCGCCGGTGGGGATCGGACCGGGCGTGGACACCTGCGCCGGCCCGCTCGTCGACACCGTGTCGGTCGCCCACGACCTCCGCCTCGCGCTGGTGGCCGTCGCCCGTCCGGCCGACGTGGTGTCCCGCCTGTCGTGGCCCGCCGACGGGGCCGGCACAACGGCGCTGTTGCGCTCGTGGGAGACCCGGTTCGGCGCGTTCGTCGTGGCCGTCGGCGACGACACGGTGCACCTCGGGGTCGAGCGCCCACCGCCGCGGGTCGACGACGCCTACCGCCTGGCGGCCGAGTTGTTCGCGGTCGACCCGACGCTGGTCACCGCCGAGCTCGAGAGCATCGGCGCCCTCGCCGCCGAGCTCCCGAACCGCCGGGTCTGGTCGCTCTCGCCCTGAACCCGGCCCGCCGGGTCTCACCGGCGAGGCGGACGGGGCTCGCAATGCGGGAGGCGCCAGGGAATGTGATCCGGCGCACGGCGTTGCAGGACGGGGCGAGCGACACCGGTCACGACCGGATCTGTAATGTTGTAATCGACGCAACGATCGGTACCCTCGGGGGCATGGCTGACACCTCCACCACCGTCTCGTACCCGGTGCTCCCCGTCCCGGACGGCGTCGTCTTCCCGGGCACCGTGGTCACCCTCATGCTCGACAGCGACGCCGCCCGCGCCGCCGTCGCCGCCGCCCGCGAGGGCGGCGAGCGAGTCGTGCTCGTCCCCGTGTTCGACGGCCACTACGCCGCCGTCGGCACCATCGCCCAGGTCGAGCAGGCGGGCGAGCTGCCCACCGGCCAGCAGGCCGCCATCCTGCGCGGCATCCAGCGCGCCGAGCTGGGCGCCGCCGAGTCGTCCGAGCGCGCCGGGCTGTGGGTGCACGCCACACCGGTGCCCGACCCCCGCGCCACCGTTCGCCACGAGGAGACCGCCCGCGAGCTGCGCGTCGTGCTGCAGGAGCTGGCCGAGGTGCGTCACTCGCGCCGCCTGCCCGAGCTGCTGCGCACCGTCGTCGACCCGGCGGCACTGGCCGACGGCGCCACCTCGTGGTGGGACGGCCCGTCGGACCGCAAGGCCGAGGTGCTCGCCGCGCTCGACCTGGGCGAGCGCCTGGAGCTGACCAAGGCGTGGGCCACCGAGCTCCTGGCCGAGACGAAGGTCAACGAGCGCATCCGCCAGGACGTCACCGACGGCATGGAGCGCCAGCAGCGCGAGTTCCTGCTGCGCCGCCAGATGGACGCCATCCGCAAGGAGCTCGGCGAAGGCGACGCCGACGGCACCGACGACCACCGCACGAAGCTCGCCGCGCTCACGAACATCCCGGCGAAGACCCGCACCTTCATCGAGGGCGAGATCGACCGGCTCGAGCGCGCCGGCGGCGCCAACGGACAGAACCCCGAGGCGGGCTGGATCCGCACGTGGCTCGACCGCGTGCTGGCGCTGCCGTGGGACACCACGACGACCGACAACCTCGACACCGCGGCGGCGCGCGAGGTGCTCGACGCCGACCACTACGGGCTCGATGACGTGAAGGACCGCATCGTCGAGTTCCTGGCCGTGCGCAAGCTGCGCACCGAGCGGGGCATCAGCGCCACCAACCAGCGCGGCGACGGCGCCATCATCACGCTCGTCGGCCCGCCTGGGGTGGGCAAGACCAGCCTCGGCGAGTCGATCGCCCGGGCCATGGGCCGCAACTTCGTGCGCGTCGCCCTGGGCGGCGTGCGCGACGAGGCCGAGATCCGCGGCCACCGTCGTACCTACGTCGGCGCCCAGCCGGGCCGCCTGGTGCGGGCCATCACCGAGTCGGGCTCGATGAACCCGGTCGTGCTGCTCGACGAGGTCGACAAGCTGTCGGCCGGCGGCTGGAGCGGCGATCCCACCGCCGCACTGCTCGAGGTGCTCGACCCGGCGCAGAACCACACGTTCCGCGACCACTACCTCGAGATCGAGCTCGACCTGTCGGACGTCGTGTTCCTGGCCACTGCCAACGTGGCCGACACCATCCCCGGCCCGCTGCTCGACCGCATGGAGCTCGTGCGGCTCGACGGGTACAGCGAGGACGAGAAGTCGTTCATCGCTCGCAGCCATCTGCTGCCCCGCCAGCTCGAGCGCAACGGCCTGCGCGCCGACGAGCTCGAGCTCACCGACGGCGGCCTGCGCGAGGTCATCTCGGGGTACACCCGTGAGGCCGGCGTGCGCAGCCTGGAACGCGAGCTGGGCAAGCTCGGCCGCAAGGTGGCTGCCAAGGTGGCGGTCGATCCGTCCGCCACGCCGCTGGTCGTCGACGAGCCCGACGTGCGCACCTACCTCGGTCGCCGCAAGGTGCACGACGAGGTGGCCGAGCGCACGAGCGTGCCCGGTGTCGTCACCGGTCTGGCCGTCACCGGCACGGGCGGCGACGTGCTCTTCGTCGAGGCGTCCGCGTCCGACGGTGAGCCGGGGCTCACGCTCACCGGCCAGCTGGGCGACGTGATGAAGGAGTCGGCGCAGATCGCGCTGAGCCTCGTGCGGGCCCAGCGCGCGCGGCTCGGCGTGTCGGCCGAGTCGCTGGCCCGGCGCGTGCACGTGCACGTGCCGGCGGGTGCGATCCCCAAGGACGGCCCGTCGGCCGGCGTGACCATGACGACGGCGCTGGTGAGCCTGCTCACCGGGCGCACGGTCAAGCCCAACGTGGGCATGACCGGCGAGGTCACGCTGCAGGGCAAGGTGCTGCCCATCGGCGGCGTGAAGCAGAAGGTGCTGGCCGCCCACCGGGCCGGGCTCACCGAGGTGGTGCTGCCCAAGCGCAACGAAGGCGACCTGGAGGACGTGCCCGAGCGGGTGCGCGACGCCATGACCTTCCACCTGGCCGACACCATCGACGACGTGTTGGCTGCGGCCTTCTGACCATTCGGTAGCAAACGACAGTTCCGTCGGCCCCCCCGCAAACCCCCGCGGGGCCACCCGCGGGCCGGGCCCCCCGGGGCGCGGACTTACGCCCCGCGGCGCAGCGGGTCTGGTGGTTGCCCGTGGGGTGCCCCCCCCCCG